>NZ_CP113517.1:4420000-4592903 GCF_024360925.2 Methylomonas rapida
GCGCGAGGCAATCCAGAAATGAAACTGGAAGATAGCGAAGAAGAATATCGTCACCGCGCCGGAGAAAATAAACCGATACAGCAGCCGCAACCAGAAATAGGCTTCAAGCTCGAGGGATCTAAACCACCACAAATCCACGAAAAAATCGAGAAACACGAAGTAAAACGCAACATACACGACAATCGCGCCGATGATCGTAGTGCCTACCAACGCAGGTAACAGTTTCCGGTTACGCATAATTTCCTCTTAAACTTTTAAGTTTGAGCCGATTGGGTGATGGTCTCGCCATGGCTTTACCTGTCGGCTTTACCACCACCATTCTATCACCCAAACTCGCAATGTGACTGCCCGGCGTTCGCGGCAGGATTGCGCCCGCCAGACTTAATTTAACAGCAACGGTCATGAAGCCTTTGCTTCGCCCGGCCCATGAAAGCAGCCTCTCTGGGTGCGACGCCTTCGCCGCGACAAGGGCGCAGCTTCCACAATGACTTTCACTGTTACGAAAAAGGATGACGGAGGGAGGCCGGGCCGTTTTTCGACGCATGCAGAGCATGGCCGAGAAGCATCGAAAGGCCTATTGCTCTTTCCGACGAAACGCAAGCATTAGGCGGGGCTGTACGAGGGGGCTCTGTCGAAGGATAAATGGGAGAAGTCCGAGAGGATAAGTTAAGCCGTTCATCATGGTTCGACGGTCTCACCACGAAAGGCTTAACCTGACGTTCATGACGGCTCGACATCACTCCGGCAAATGAAAGTTTTCTGGAGCGACGCATAGTCGCGAATTGAAGCCATTTATCGCGACTATGCGTCGCTCCCACGATGACTTTCGAGTAACGCTCATGAAGGCTGGGCATCACCCCGGCAAATGAAAATAGCCTTCAGGGTAAGGTTGCTTGCCGGACAGGCCGCCTTGAATACATCCATGTAGGCTCGTCGGCGGCATCCTTGCCGCCGACGCCTGTCCAACAAGCAACCGCACCCTCACATTTTGCTACTTTCAGAGTAACGTTCATGAAGGCTAGGCATCGCCCCGGCAAATGAAAGTCAACTTTGTTATGTCGTTAGTCTGTTTTTGGGGTTGCCGCGTGACTTTCAGAGTATGGCATTGCTGGAAAATCTTCAAGGTTCGATGCCAGCCGATTCGCTTTTCGGCTGCAGGGCTTCCCGCTCCGTGCGCACCAACCAATCCAGCATCAAGGCATAACTGGTTGCCAGCAAGGTCGGCCCGATAAAGACGCCGATGAAACCGAAGGCCAGCAAGCCGCCAAAAATACCGAACATAATCAGCACAAAGGGTAATTCGACTTCCCGGCTGATCAATATCGGCCGCAGCCAATTGTCTATGGTGCCGACAAACAGCAAAAACCATAGCGCAATAAAGATCGCCCTGCCGGTTTCGCCTTCGATCAATAACCAGGCGGAAATCGGAAACCAGACTATCGTGCCGGCGGCGGGAATGATCATCAAAAAAAATGCGATAAATCCCAAAACAAAGGCATAGGGTACGCCTGCCAGCATCAGGCCCACTATCGATGCCAGCGCTTGCGCGAATGCGGTCCCCAAAATGCCATAGACGACGGCCCGCAAGCTGGAGCGGATGATATCCGGGATACGCGCCGTTTGCTCGCCGGCCAGCCGTTTGATCGCCGCGACGACATGCACAGAGGCTTGCTCGCCATCCCGGTACAAAAAAAACAGCACTAGGATGCTCAAGCCCATGTGCATCAATTCTCCGGCGAGATTGAGTCCTTGCTCCAATATCCAGCGACTGGTGCCAAAGGCGTATTTACGGGCTAAAGCCAGCAGCCGGCTCGAATCTTCGCCGAAGCCTTGCCAACTGGCCGCGATATTGTCGCCAATGACGGGCAGCTCTTTAAGCCACGCCGGCAGTTCCGGCCAGGCATATGCGTTGTCGTTCAACCACTGCAACAAGCGATTGATCTCGTCCGGAACGGTTATCGCCGCCGCGACAAACGGCATCAATAACAATATGCCTATCGGCAGCACGATCGCGGCGGCGGCCCAATGGGGAGACAGTTTCCATTCGCGCAAACGCAAATACAATGGCCAGGTTACGACGCACAGAATGGCGGCCCACAGAATGTCAAATAAAAAAGGCTTCAACACCTGATAGCAGGCAAACAGCAGCAATATCAACGCCGCCGCGCTGGCCATTCTTTCAAAACGGGAGACAAGGATACTCATGCTGGCGATTCCATCAACATTTTGTCGACGCACCTTAGCACGGACGCCCCAAAGCAGCGACAAAAGATTTGTTACCGTTTTTTGATCCCATCACCGTGGCCAAGCCGCACAGATTAAAGCCCCTATCCGCCCAATCGTATAAAATAGGCCGAAATCAGCTTGCATTCCCCGCAAATCAAGGCCAAATGTCTTCAAAACTCAATCCGCAACAACAAGCCGCCGTCAAAATCATCGATCGTCCGTTGCTGGTGTTGGCCGGCGCCGGCAGCGGCAAAACGCGCGTGATCACCGAGAAAATAGCCTATCTGGTGCAACAAGGCATTCCGGCCCGCCATATCGCCGCGGTCACCTTTACCAACAAAGCGGCCCGCGAGATGAAGAGCCGGGTCGGTAAACTGCTGGACGACAAGCAAAGCCGCGGCCTTAGAGTATCGACGTTTCATTCCTTGGGCTTGGACATTTTACGGGCCGAACACAAAGCCCTGGGCTACAAAGCTTCCATCACGCTGTTCGACGAACAGGACCGGCTGACGCTGCTGCGCAATCTGATCAGCCACGGCCTCAAGGACTGCGACATCGACCAGGTCGAGCAATACAATGGGCAGATCGGTCAATGGAAAAATGCCTTCGTCACCCCGGAGCAGGCGGTAAGCCGCGCCGATGCCGCCAGTTATCCGGCAGCCTTGCTGTACGATGCCTTTAATCGCAGCCTGAAGGCCTATAATGCGGTCGATTTCGACGATCTGATTCTGCTGCCGGTACTGTTGTTTCAACAACACCCGGAAGTGCTGGAAAAATGGCAAAACAAAATCCGCTACCTGCTGGTGGATGAGTATCAGGACACCAATATCACCCAGTACCAGTTGGTGCGCTTGCTGGCCGGCAATTTGGGCCGTTTTACCGTGGTCGGTGACGACGATCAGTCGATTTACGCCTGGCGCGGCGCACAACCGGAAAACCTCAGCCAATTGCAAAAGGATTACAGCCGTTTGCAAGTCATCAAGCTGGAGCAAAATTACCGCTCATCCGGGCGAATTTTGAAGGTCGCCAACCAGTTGATCGCCAATAATCCGCATACCTTCGAGAAAAAACTCTGGAGCGAACTCGGTTACGGCGACCCGCTGCGCGTGCTCAGCCACAGGAACGATGCCATCGAAGCCAAGCAGATCGTCGCCGAGATCGTGCATCATCGCTTCAAGCATGGCGGCAAATACGGCGACTATGCGATTTTGTATCGCGGCAATCACCAATCGCGGTTGTTCGAGCGGGAATTGCGCGAAAGCAACGTGCCGTATTTCATCAGCGGCAGCACTTCGTTTTTCGCCTATGCCGAAATCAAGGACGTGCTGGCCTATTTGCGCCTGCTGGTCAATCCCGGCGACGATGCCGCCTTTTTGCGCGTCATCAATACGCCGCGCCGGGAAATCGGCCCGACGACCTTGGAAAAACTCGGGGCTTATGCCAACGAGCGCCATATCAGTTTGTTCGATGCCTGCTCGGAATTCGGCCTGCAGCAGCGCATCTCGGAAAAATCCGCGCACCGGCTGCGAAATTTCTGCGACTGGATCAACGAAACCGCGCAAAAAATCGAACGCGAGGATACCTTTAAAGTGATCCACCAGATGCTGGAGCAAATCCATTATCAACAATGGCTGCAAGAGAACAGCAAGACGCCGGCGGCGGCCGAACGGCGGATGGGTAACGTCTACGAACTGATCGAATGGTTGCAACGCATCGCCGGTAGCGAGCAGGACGGCGTGACGGAAAAGTCGCTGACGGATGTAATCGCCAAGGTCATGTTGCTGGACATTCTCGACCGCAATCAGGAGCAGGAAGCCGGCGACCAGGTCAGCCTGATGACCCTGCACGCCGCCAAGGGCCTGGAGTTTCCGCATGTGTTTCTGATCGGCATGGAAGAAAATCTATTACCGCATCAAAACAGCATAGAAACCGACAATATCGAGGAAGAACGCCGACTGGCCTACGTCGGCATTACTCGCGCCCAGCGCACCTTGACCTTTAGTTACTGCACCCACCGCAAGCGTTACGGCGAAATGGCGGAATGCGAACCCAGCCGTTTTTTGGCCGAGCTACCGGAAGAGGACTTGGAATGGGCCAACAAGAAACAGTTGGCGCCGGAGGAAATCAAGCAACGCGGCAAGGCCAACTTGTCCGCGCTGAAATCGATGCTGGCTTGAAGCCCAAGCCAGCATCGCCAACGGATTATTGCAGCACGACAAAAAACGCTTCGCCGCCGCGTTGCAGATTGATCAGCAGCGGACCGCGCGGATTGACCACCTCTTTCAATTCATCCAAGGTTCTAACCCGGTAACGGTTCGCGGTGACGATGATGTCGCCGGGACGCAAACCGACTTTCCAGGGATAGGAATTCGGTTCGACCTTTTCTAGCAAAATCCCTTCCACTTGATCCTTGGTGGTCGCGCTGAGCGAGGCGCCTTTCAGCAGCGGATGCAGCTTGTCGCCGGCCAGTTGTGGGCGCTTCGGCTTGCCGATGGTGGCTTGCAAGGTTTTGCGCTCTTCGCCGCGCATGACTTCGACTTCGGCGGTATCGCCGATCTGCAACAAGCCGATCGCGGTACGGATTTGAGCGCTGCCGTTTTTGATTTCCTGGCCATTGATCGCCACGATGATGTCGCCCGGTTCCAGACCGGCTTTTTCCGCCGGCGAGCCGGCCTCGACCCGACTAATGACAGCGCCATGCTGGCTTTGCAGCGAAAAGGCTTTCATCAATTCCGGCGTCAGATCCTGCGTCGTGACACCCAACATCCCGCGCCGCACTTCGCCGTGCTGCACCAGGGATTCCTTGATGGTCATCGCCATGTTCGCAGGAATCGCAAAGCCGATACCGACGTTGCCACCGCTGGGCGCCAGAATCGCCGTGTTCATGCCGATGAATTCGCCGCGCAGATTGACCAGCGCGCCGCCGGAGTTGCCGGGGTTGATCGAGGCATCGGTCTGAATGAAGTCTTCGTAACCTTCGATGCCGAGACCGGAACGGCCCAAGGCGCTAATGATGCCTGACGTCACCGTCTGCCCCAAACCGAACGGGTTACCAATCGCCACGACGAAATCGCCCACCTTCAGGCGGCTGGAATCGGCTATCGGCAGCGCCGTCAGATTGTCGGCCGGAATCTGGATCACGGCGACATCAGCCTCGGGATCGGCGCCTATCAATTTGGCGGACAACTGGCGGCCATCGCTCAAGGTCACGGTGATTTTGTCGGCTTTGTCGATCACGTGATTGTTGGTCAGCACATAGCCTTCATCCTTGTCGATGATGACGCCGGAGCCCAGGCTGTTGCGCTGTTGCTGGCGCGGTTGATTCGGTATACCAAAGAAATAGCGAAACACTGGATCATTCAGCATCGGATTGTCCTGCATCCTGACATTGACCGAAGTCGAGATATTGACCACAGCCGGCATGCTGCGCTCCAGCATCGGCGCCAATGTGGGCATGGGCGTGCCGTCGACTTCCGAAGGCCAGGCGGCGTCCGCCGTGACACTGGACAGGCTGAGGGAGAAAATCAAAAGCAATTTGGCTATTTTGTTCATAGTCGATTCTTCCAGCAGTTGAGTCGCCGGATGGACAAGCCGGCGTGAAAAATGTTTCCATAAAATATTAGCGCATAATCGACTATGATACGCGCTGTTCCTCGCCGTCACTCAATCCGTATCGTCCCGCAAAAACTCATGGCCGTCGACATTCAGTCAGAAGAAGCGCGCATCATCCGGCAATTGATTCCCTTGTCGACGTTGCCATCCCATCAATTTGCCAAGCTATGCGAACAACTGACCATCGAGGTGGCCGAAACAGGCGATTTTTTGTTTCACCGCGGCGCCATCGATAGCGATCTGTATTTCCTGCTGGATGGCGCCATCGATCTGCAAACCGAAACGTTCACGGTCGAGACCATCCGGGCTGGCAGCGAGTCGGCCCGCTTTGCGATAGCGCATCAAATTCCACGAAAAATCGACGCGGTTGCGGCGAGCAGAATTCAGTTTTTACGCCTGAATGCTGCTATGATGAAAGCGGACCATGAAATACCTTACCATGAGAACGAAAGCACTATGATGGTCGAAGAATTGGAGGACGATGATGATTGGATGACGACCTTGCTGCGGTCGCCGATTTTCAGAGCCCTGCCGCCAGCCAATCTGCAACGCATATTGATCAGCCTGGAAGAGGTTCAATATCAGACCGGTGAAACCATTATCCATCAAGGCGATCCGGGCGATTATTACTACATCATCAAAAAAGGCCAGGCCTTGATCAGTCGCAAGCCATCGCCCACGGCCAAGGAAATCAAACTGGCACAATTAGGTGACCTGGATACCTTCGGCGAGGATTCATTGATTTCCGGCGAGCCGCGCAATGTTTCGGTCAGCGCCCTGACACCGATAACCCTGCTTCGCCTGAACAAGGATCAGTTCATCAATCTGATCAAAAAACCGACGCTGAAATATATAAGCCTTGACGAAGTACAGCCTCAGATCGACAACGGCGCCGTCCTGATCGATGTCAGAGGGCCCGACGAATACAAGAACCATCATCTGCCGCGCAGCATCAATGTGCCGTTTTTTTCGCTGCGCATGCACCTGAAATCGCTCAACAGGCATCACCCCGTCATCGTCGTGTGCAAGGATGGCAGAACCAGCGAGTCGGCGGCTTTTGTCCTGCATCGCTTCAAATTCAACGCCCTGGTTCTGCAAGGCGGCATGGCCAATATCAAGCCGGCGTCCTCCGGGGCCAGCGAGAATATCGCCTCATTCAGCATTGACGACGGCACCGAAACCAGCAATTTATTATTTGCCGCAAGCGAAAAGAAAACCCAACTCGAGGAGGCTGAAGCCGTTACTGACCAGGAAGAGTCGACGGTCGACATGAATCAACTGGTACAACAGCTCAAGGTTAAATGCAGCGAACTAGAAACCGAAAAAATGACCCTGGAATTGAAATGCATGTCATTGAGCAGGCAGCTGGACACGCTGAAGGCGGAACTGGCCATGTTAAAGAAAAACGCCGACTAGCCTGGACCGGCGGCCAGACGCTTCCTTTGAGTATCTGGCTACAAATCACTTCCCCTTTGGTAAAAGGGATCGAGTCCTTGATAGAAAAAGCTAAAGCTTTTCCCCCCAGTCGCAACTCGTGCGCGCAATAGCTTTAACTATTGCCGGCTGGTGCTGGCGTTTTTACTTTCAAGAGTTTCCGGGCGTGGGAGATGATGCAACCACCCGATTTAACCCCCTCAGCCTAACCTTCTCCCGGTGGGAGAAGGAATCAGTTTAGCTTTTACGGCAACCTCCGCGAAAGAAGGAGCTTTTACGCCACCCTCATGCGGAAGCGGGAATGCCGCTTATTTGATTTTGGCTTCTTTGTAAATCACATGCTTGCGAACCACGGGATCAAATTTTTTGATCTCCATTTTTTCGGGCATGGTTTTTTTGTTTTTGGTGGTGGTATAAAAATGACCAGTGCCTTCGCTAGAAACCAGTTTGATTTTGTCACGCATGTTTTAATCTCCTTAAACTTTTTCGCCGCGGCTACGGATGTCGGCCAACACCGCATCGATGCCGTTCTTGTCGATGATACGCATACCTTTCGAAGATACTCTCAAACGGACCCAACGGTTTTCGCTTTCCACCCAAAATCTGTGATGATGCAGATTCGGGGTAAAACGTCTTTTGGTTCTGTTCATGGCGTGTGAAACGTTGTGCCCGGTGATGGGGCGCTTACCTGTTACTTGGCATACTCTGGACATGACTACCTCAATGCGAGCTATTAGATTCAAAATAGCCGAGCTTTATACCAAAAAAACTTTTATCGGTAAACCACCGCCTAAAAAATAAATTTGATAGAATTTTGCCATCTCAACCCAATGCACGAAAAAACAGGACATCAATGACGCTCAAATTCGGCATGGTCATGGACCCCATCGGTCAGATCAATATCAAAAAAGACACCAGTTTCGCCATGCTGCTGGAAGCACAATCGCGCGGCTGGGAACTGCATTACATGGAGCTGGGCGATCTGTTTTTACAAAACGGCCAGACATACGCCCGCACCCGGACACTGCACGTCGAACGTAACCCACAGCAATGGCACCGTTTCGTCGGCGAACAGGAAATTCACCTGGCCGACCTCGACGTGATTCTGATGCGCAAGGACCCGCCCTTCAATCAGGAATACATTTACGCCACCTACATGCTGGAGCAGGCCGAGCGCCAGGGTGTTTACGTGGTCAACAAGCCGCAGTCGCTGCGCGACGCCAACGAAAAAATGTATACGGCCTGGTTTCCGCAGTGTTGCACCGATACCCTGGTGGCGCGTGACCCGCAAAAAATCCGCGCCTTCTTGCGCCAGCATCAGGAAATCATTTTGAAGCCACTGGACGGCATGGGCGGCGCGTCGATTTTCCATGTGCGGGAAGACGACCCCAACCTCAGCGTGATCCTGGAAACCATGACCGAGCACGCTTCGCGCTACATCATGGCGCAAAAATATCTCCCTCAAGTCAAGGATGGCGACAAGCGCATCCTGATGGTCAACGGCGAACCGGTGCCGTATTGCCTGGCCAGAATCCCGGCCAGCGGCGAAACCCGCGGCAACCTGGCCGCCGGTGGCCGTGGCGAAGGGCGCGAATTGAGCGCGCGCGATCGCTGGATAGCCGAACAAGTAGGACCAACCCTGCGGGAAAAAGGCCTGGTATTCGTCGGCCTGGATGTGATCGGTGACTACCTGACCGAGGTCAACGTCACCAGTCCTACCTGCGTGCAGGAACTCGACCAGCAGTTTGGCATCAATATCAGCGCGCAATTGATGGATCACATCCAAGCCCGGCTACAATCCAAGTTACAAAATTGATCATGCAAAATGTCGACCTGACGGCCTCGCCACTCTCCAACGACGACGCACTACTGCTAGCGGTGTTCGTCGCGACCGTGGTGCATGTCGGCATTTTGCTGGGCATCAATTTCAAGGCGCCAGAACCGAAGAAAATCAATAAATCCATCGAAATCACGCTATCGCATGCCCCATTGAAAAAAGCACCTAAGGAAGCGAAATTTTTGGCACCGGACCATCAGCTCGGCGCGGGCAACGAAAACCAAAAACCGCAACCCGTGGCGCAAGCCCTGCCGTCACCGGAAATCCAGGCAGCCAAGGCCAGCAAGGTCGAGCCGCAAAAACCACCGCAACCCGAAACCAAAAAGGCGACCCCGCAAAAAGTGCTGACACAGGCGAAGGCACCGGTCAAAATTGCCTCGCCGGTCGAAACGGTGGACGAACCGGTGGAAGAGGCCGTCGAAGAGAAACCGAAACTCTCCGCGGAAGCCTTGCAACAACAAATCGCCCAACTCGGCGAGCAAATTCGCAATAGCCGTGCCAGTACGGAAGACAGCAAGATCAAGTTCGTCAAATCCGTCAGTACGCACAAATATCTGGCGGCACAATATGTCAAGGATTGGGAGGACAAGGTTGAGCGCACCGGCAATCTGAATTATCCCTCGTCAGCTCGCGGCAACCAAGGGAAGTCGCAAATGCTGACGATGGATGTCGGCATCAACGCCGACGGCAGCATTTACAGCATCCGAGTCGCTCAATCCTCCGGGAATCCCGCGCTGGACGAAGCCGCCAAGCGTATCGTCAAGATGAGTGCGCCTTTCGCCCCGCTGCCCTCGGAACTTCTGCAGGAGGTGAACGTTTTAGTCATCACCCGCGTCTGGAAATTTTCCGACGAAACCGGCATGACCGCCCGCTAGCCTAATTTTGCCTTGTTATGACAGACATCACTTATCTCAATAATCAGTTCTTGATCGCGATGCCGGGCCTGCTCGACCCGCATTTCTTTCACACCGTCACCTATCTATGCCAGCACAATCAGGAAGGTGCACTGGGCATCGTCATCAATCGCCCGACCGGCATGAAATTGAAGGACATTTTCGAGCAAATGGGCATCAGCAGCGAATTGGAGTGGGTCTTGAACACGCCGATTTTCGCCGGCGGCCCGGTACAACAGGAACGCGGCTTCGTCATCCATAGCCCATGCGAACGACACTGGGATTCCAGCATCGCCACGGCCGACAACATCATGCTGACCAGCTCACGCGACATCTTGGAGGCCATCGCCAAAGGCGAAGGGCCAAAACATTTCCTGATAGCGCTGGGCTACGCCGGTTGGGGTAGCGGGCAACTGGAAAAGGAAATCTCCGAAAACGCCTGGCTGAACACCCCGTGTGGAGAAAACATTTTGTACGACACTCCGATCAATCAGCGCTGGAATGCCGCCGCCAGCCAATTGGGCATAGACATCAATCGCTTGACGACGCCGGCCGGCCATGGTTAAGGGCGATCCTCTCGCAGCCAGATTCCGCAGCGATGCCTATTTGGGTTTTGACTTTGGCAACAAGAAAATCGGGGTGGCCGTCGGCCACGCCGATACCGGCATCGCCAGCCCTTTGCAAACCATCCGTTCGCCCAATCAAGTACCCGACTGGCAAACCATAGGCAAGCTGATCGCGGAATGGCAGCCGATTGGTCTGGTCGTCGGCATTTCCCGGCAGCAGGATGGTTCCGACAACCTCATCACGCCGCGAATGCAGAAATTTTGTCGACAACTGCAGGGCCGCTTCAACCTGCCCGTGCATCAAGTCGACGAAACGCTGACCACCTTTGCCGCCAAGCAGATGTTATTTGATGACCTCAAAGTCAGTGCTGGTAAACTATGGGCGGTACAAGACCAGCTCGCCGCGCAATTGATATTGCAGAGTTGGTTTGATACATAAACCAGATGAAAGGCGAAAGCAGCAAGATGAAAGCGCACCTCCCGACTCCAGCTCACTTTCCAGCTTGCAGCGTGTATGTTTCCTCCTTCGCCTTTCGCCTTTAACCTGGCTCTTAAAAACCCATGCTTACCTCGACGCTCAACATTACCGAACTTCTCGACAATCTCGAAACCGATATCCGGCAACAAATCGCCTTGCGCCGGCTCAACACCCCCTTGTTGATCGGCATACACAGCGGCGGCGCCTGGATAGCCCGGCATATGCATCAACGCTTGGGCTTGACGGAGCCGCTCGGTTTGCTGGACATCACGTTTTACCGCGACGATTTTTCCCAGATCGGCATGCATCCCAACGTCAAAGCCAGCCAGTTGCCGCCTCATCTGGAAGGCCGCGACATCATTCTGCTCGACGATGTGTTTTATACCGGCCGCACGATACGCGCCGCGCTGAACGAGATTTTTGATTATGGCCGCCCAAACCAAGTCTTGCTGGCCGTCTTGATAGAGCGCAACGGCCGGCAAATCCCGCTGCAACCCGACTGCCGCGGCGCGCGCATAGAATTGCCGGAAGGTCAGCGCATCAAACTGACCGGTCCCGAACCCTTGGCCATCGAAGTTCAAACCTTAGCCTGCGCCGCCTGATCATGAGCCGACATCTACAACTGACCGAAAATGGCAAGCTCAAGCATTTTTTGAGCATAGAAGGCCTGGATAAGGCCTTGTTGACCGAGATACTGGATACCGCGGAATCCTTTGCCGGCATCTCCGAGCATCAGGTCAAAAAGGTGCCGCTGCTGCGCGGCAAGACCATCGTCAACCTGTTTTTCGAAAACAGCACCCGCACCCGCACCACCTTCGAATTGGCGGCAACCCGGCTTTCCGCGGACGTATTGAACATCAACATCGCCACCTCGGCCACCTCCAAGGGCGAAAGCCTGCTGGACACCATCCGCAATCTGGAAGCCATGCATGTGGACATGTTCGTGGTCCGGCATGCCTTGAGCGGAGCGGCGCATTTCATCGCCCAGCATACCGCGCCTCACATCAGCGTGATCAACGCCGGCGACGGCCAGCATGCGCATCCGACCCAGGCTATGCTGGACATGTTCACGATACGCCAGCATAAAAAGCATTTCGAGGGCTTGAAAGTGGCGATCGTCGGCGACATTCTGCATTCGCGGGTGGCCCGCTCGCAGATCCTGGCCTTGAACACACTGGGCGTTTCCGAAGTCAGGGTCATTGCGCCCAAGACCCTATTGCCGGCGCATGTCAGGAGCATGGGTGTCATTCCGCTGCACGACATGGACGCAGGCCTGAAGGACGTCGATGTCATCATCATGTTGAGATTGCAAAAAGAACGTATGAATTCAGCATTTTTACCCAGCGAAAGCGAGTTTTTCCGCTGCTACGGCCTGACCGAAGCCAAACTCGCTCTCGCCAAACCCGACGCGATCGTAATGCATCCCGGGCCTATCAACCGTGGCGTCGAAATCGCTTCCAGCGTCGCGGACGGCAGCCAATCCGTGATTCTGCAACAAGTCAGCAATGGCATCGCCGTGCGCATGGCCGTCATGACCATGACGATGGGCAGTCGAGGAGGCATGCAGTGACCAGATTCTTGATCGAAAACGGCCATATTATCGACCCCGCCAATGCCATCGATGAGTTTGGCGCGGTTTGCATCGCCGATGGCAAAATCGTGCAGGTCGGTGCGCCGGCCGCGAATTTCACGCCGGATGAAATCATCGATGCCAAGGGCAAGATCGTTTGTCCCGGCTTCATCGATTTGAGCGCACGCCTGCGCGAACCGGGTCATACGCAAAAAGGCAGCATCAAAAGCGAAACCCAAGCCGCGCTCAGCGCGGGCGTCACGTCTATCTGCCTGCCGCCGGATACCAAACCCTGCATAGACACTCCCGCGGTAGTCGAATATATCAAGGACAAGGCCGAAGCCGCCGGCTTCCCCAAAATCCATGGCATCGGCGCATTGACGCAACGTCTGGATGGCACGGAGCTCAGTTCTATGTTCGCGTTGAAACAAGCCGGATGCATTGCCGTCAGCAACGCCCGCGCCCCGCTGGCCAATTTGCTGATTTTGCGCCGCGCCATGGAATATGCCAGCAGTCACGACTTGCTGTTGATGGTTCACGCCAACGATGCCGCATTGAGCGGCAAAGGCTGCGCGCATGAAGGTGCCATGGCCAGCCGTTACGGCCTTCCCGGCATTCCGGCGGCGGCCGAGTCCATCGCTCTGGCCGAATGCCTGGAGTTGGCGCAACTAACGGGCTGCCGGCTGCATGTCAGCCAGATCAGCTGCAAACAATCGGTGATCAAGCTGCAGCAGGCAAAAAAATACGGGCTGAACGTCACGGCGGACGTCGCCATTCATCAATTGCATCTGACCGAAAACGAGGTGGTTCCATTCGATAGCCATTATCACGTGATGCCGCCATTCCGTAGCGAGGAGGATTGCCATTATCTGCGTGACGGCCTGGCCAACGGCACGATAGACGCGATTTGCTCGGATCACCAGCCGCACGATCTGGACGCCAAACTCGGCGCTTTTCCGGAAACCGAACCCGGCATCGCTTCGCTGGAAACCTTGCTGCCGCTGACCCTGGACTATGCCGAACAACATAGAGTCGACCTATCCAAAGCCATTGCCAACCTGACGCAAAAACCGGCGCAAATTCTGGGCTTGAGTGCAGGCGCGTTGACGGTGGGGTTCGACGCCGATATTTGCATTTTCGACCCCAAACTGACTTGGGAGGTCAATGCCCAAACCTGGCACAGTCTCGGCCACAACACCCCGTTTTGGCGGCAAACCCTGATCGGCAGAGTGACCCACACCCTGCAAGGCGGTCGCTTGCTGTACAAACTGCGCAACCGATGACCGGTTTCGTTGCTTTCCCTTTTCGCTTAAGCACCTAGTAATCCGCATGTCCTGTATCAAAAACCGCTCCACAACCTCGGCCACTTCCAGCATCATCGATGACCTGAAAGGCGACCAATCCTGGCGAATTTTTCGCATCATCAGCGAATTTACCGAAGGCTTTGACGAACTATCCGGCCTCTGCGACGCGATTTCTATTTTCGGCTCGGCCCGTCTGGTGCCGGACAGCTTCTATTATCAAAAAACCGTGGAACTGGCCGAACTGCTCAGCAAGGAAGGCTTCGCCATCATCAGCGGCGGCGGCCCAGGCGTCATGGAAGCAGCCAACAAGGGCGCCATCGCGCAAAACCAGCCATCCATCGGTTTGAACATCGAAC
Source organism: Methylomonas rapida (assembly GCF_024360925.2). Taxonomy (NCBI): domain Bacteria; kingdom Pseudomonadati; phylum Pseudomonadota; class Gammaproteobacteria; order Methylococcales; family Methylococcaceae; genus Methylomonas; species Methylomonas rapida. The sequence continues at coordinate 4,434,277 of NZ_CP113517.1, forward strand.
TGCCGATGGAACAAAAACCCAACCCCTATCAAAACTTGTCGTTGAATTTTCGCTATTTCTTCGTGCGCAAGGTGATGTTCGTGCGCTACTCGATGGGCTATGTCTGTATGCCGGGCGGTTTTGGCACGCTGGACGAATTTTTCGAAGCGCTGACCTTGATGCAAACCCACAAGATCTACCCCTTGCCGCTGGTATTGTTCGGCAGTGATTTCTGGAGCGGCTTGATGGATTGGCTGGAAAACAAGCTGATCGATTACAGCGTGATTTCGCCGGAAGATCTGCGCCTGATCACCGTCACCGATGATCCGCAACAAGTCGTCGACATCATGGCCGCCCACCGGGATTGGAAAAATCTGCAGCGTCATCCGACGCCGTAATGTTCTGCATAGAAACGGAGACTGTTATAACTCATGACTGCTAACGATTTGACGCCCGCGCAAACCGCGCTGCACCAACTCAAAGCCCATATCAACACTCAGATCATCGGCCAGGATATTTTGGTCGAACGCATGTTGATCGCCTTGCTGGCGGACGGTCATTTGCTGGTGGAAGGCGCGCCGGGATTGGCAAAAACCCGAGCCATCAACGTGTTGAGTCAAGCCATGGAAGCGGATTTTCACCGGGTACAATTTACGCCGGATTTATTGCCGGCCGATTTGACCGGCACCGAGATTTATCGGCCGCAACAAGGCTCGTTCGAATTTCAGAAAGGCCCGTTGTTTCATAACCTGATTCTGGCGGACGAGATCAATCGCGCGCCGGCCAAGGTGCAGGCAGCCTTGCTGGAAGCCATGGCCGAGCGGCAAATCACGGTCGGCAAGGCCACTTACTCTTTGCCCGATTTGTTCATGGTCATGGCCACGCAAAACCCGATCGAGCAGGAGGGCACCTATCCCTTGCCCGAGGCGCAACTGGACCGGTTTTTACTGCACGTCAAAATCGATTACCCCAATGCCGCGCACGAACAAAGCATTCTGCATCTGGCGCGCGCCGAAGCCAGGGGCAAGTTGCGGCCCGCAGGCAGCGAAGTGCGGAAAATCGACCAACAAACGCTGTTTGCCGCCCGCAACGAAGTGCTGGATATTTATATGGCCGAGGCTTTGGAGCACTATCTGCTACAGATCATCCTGGCGACCCGCACGCCGTCCGCCTACGGCCAGGACCTGGCCAACTGGATAGAATACGGCGCCAGCCCGCGCGCCAGCATCGCGCTGGATCGCTGTGCAAGAGCCAAGGCCTGGCTGGATCAACGCGACTTCGTCGATCCGGGCGACATTCAAGACATGGCCTACGACGTGTTGAGGCATCGCCTGATCTTGTCCTATACGGCCGAAGCCGAAGGCATCAGCACCGACGATGTGATCCGGCAACTGTTGGCGCGCATTGCCGTGCCGTAAACCCGGCAGGCGGACTATTCATCTTTTCAATACGGAGAAGCGGCATGAAAAACGTTTTTTTATTGGCATTGCTGATTGCTATCGCCGGCATGGCTCACGCCGAAACCGTAGGCTGCGTCACCACCGCGTGGAAATTGATAGGCGCCAACCATAAAGTCTGTGTCGAAGCCTTTGCCGATCCGAAAATTCCCGGCGTGACCTGTCATGTCAGTCAGGCCAAGACTGGCGGCGTTTCCGGCGCGCTGGGCGTGGCCCAGGATCCCTCCCAGTTTTCGCTGGCCTGCCGCCAGACCGGCCCGATCACACTGCCCAAAGAATTGCCCGAGGATGAGGAAGTGTTTTCCGAAGGCACCTCATTGTTGTTCAAGGAAACCCGCGTGATGCGCTTATGAGACAAAGTGCACAACACCTTGGTGTACTTGGCCATCAGCCGCAAGCTGATCGAAGGCGCACCGATGAACAGCATCTCCACGGTCCCCGTGATGCCTTGGGGAGAGAGCAAGGCGACCGATCAGCGATGAACGCCGTCGTCACTGCCGATGACGAGCGTATCGCCGTCAGCTTGAAAAGCCTGGTCGATCTGGCCAAACCGGCCGCCATGCTGCGTTTACGTCCGCAACACATCCGCGCATCGCAAAACGGCAACTACCTGTCCCGCTTCAAGGGCCGCGGCATGGCCTTTGCCGAAACCCGTCTGTATCAAGCCGGCGATGATGTGCGGCGCATGGATTGGCGGGTTACCGCCCGCACCGGCAAGCCGCATAGCAAAATTTTTCAAGAAGAACGGGAACGCCCTCTATTCATCTCGGTGGATTATCGCGCCAGCATGAACTTTGCCACCCGCGGCGTATTCAAGTCGGTACAAGCCGCCAAGCTGGCGGCGTTGCTGGCCTGGGCCGCGCTGCAGCAGGGCGACCGCATCGGCGGGCAAATTTTCACCGATCAAGGCTGCATGGAATTGAAACCGCGCACCGGCAAAGCGGCGCTGCTGCGTTTTTTTAACGCACTGGTAGCGCCCAAACTTGGCGATAACCGCGACAAGGGCTTGGAGCAGGCATTGTCGCGCTTGCAACATCATGCGCACCCTGGCAGCCGGATTTATATCATCAGCGATTTTAGAGGCCTGGATGCCAGTGCCGAGCAGCATCTCGCCCAGCTGGCAAGGCATTGCGAAGTGGTGTTGATACAGGTCTACGACCCACTGGAAAGTCAATTGCCCAGCACGGGCCGCTACCGTTTCACCGACCGCTTGCGCGAGGTAATCTTCGACAGCGCCAACAAGCAACAGCTGGAACACTACCATCGGCGTTTTCAGCAACGGCAGGCTCATTTGCAGCGACTCAGTAACAAGCTAAAGTTACAGTGGCTGCCATGCAGTACGCAACAATCACCCTTGACGGTACTTGCGCGCGGTCAGCAATGACTTGAGTCGCTTTAATCCTTAGCCCACGCAGCCAGCCATGTCTTCGCTCATTTTCCGTCTCATTGCCGTTAGCTGCCTGATCTTTTTAGGCGGCTGGCTGGGCTTGAAAATGGCGGTTCCCCCCGGTTACGCCAGCCCCATATGGCCGCCAGCCGGTCTTTCGCTGTCCGCCTTGTTGTTGGGCGGCAAACGTTTGTGGCCGGCGATCTGGCTGGGATCCTTCGCCAATAACGTATTGGTCGGCATCAGTATCGGCGGAAAACTATCCCTCTCCATTATCATTTCATCCGGCCTGATTGGATTGGGCAGCACCGCACAGGCTTTTGTCGCCGTCTGGCTCAGTCGAAGATTCGTTCATCCAGCCATTCCGCCACTGGACAACCCCAGACAGGTCCTGACATTTTTCCTGCTGACGGGTCCCTTGTCCTGCTGGATCGCCCCCTGTATCGGCACGACGAGTTTGTTCCTGCTGGGACTGATGCCGCCTGCCGAATGGCTGAAGTCGTGGGGAAACTGGTGGTTCGGCGACACGCTAGGCGCGCTATTGGTCACGCCTTTGGTCTTTTGCCTGTTCGCCAGGCCTAGCCGGCTCTGGCATCCACGGCGGTTGCGCGTGGCGCTACCGCTGCTGCTCGCTTTATTGGCACTGACAACGACTTTCGAGTTTGTATTCCGCGCCGAACGAGCCAGATTGCAGCTGGTGTTCGACAACCAGGCTTCGGCCATCGAGCGCTTGTTGATGGAAGCCGCCGGCAATGTGGCGGATAGCACGCAAACCCTCAGCGACTTGTATCAAGCCTCGGACAGCATCGATCGCCAGGAATTTTCGTTGTTTGCACGCGGCTTGCTCGACAGGCACCCGGAAATTCAAGCCTTGGAGTGGATGCCCAGGGTAACCGCAAAAGACTTGCAGGTTTTCGAACGCAAAATCCGGGATGAGGGCTATCCCGATTTTGCCGTCCGGGAACGCGCCGTGAACGGCGTGTTACGCGCGGTAGCGCAACGCGACGAATATTTTCCGATTCTGTACATCGAGCCGATGACCGGCAATGAACTGGCCTTAGGTTTGGATTCCATCGCCAATCCAAGCAGCCGGCTTTCGAAAGAATACGCTTACCGCAGCCGAAAACCCAGCGCCTCGGAAGGCATACGACTGGTTCAACGTGACGACCACGACATGGCGGTACTGGTTTCGCAAGCCGTATTGATCAAATCGGACGACGAAACGGCACACGATTTGGCGGGATTCGTATCGGCCGTATTGCTGCCCGCGCGCATGATGCAAAACGCCTTGCAAGGTTTCGACAACCGGCTGTTTGGCATAACGCTGCGCGATTTGGGCATGGCAGTAGAACAAGGCATATTATTTTCGCAACCGCTAGAAATGCCGACGGCTCATGATTACGGCATCCGGAGCTGGCGGCACGATCTTGCGTTTTGCGATCGCACCTGGCAACTCCATATCGTCGCCGGCAAGCGCTTTTTACTCGAATATGGCTCGATTCTGCCTTGGATGACGCTGGTCGGCGGTCTTAGCTTCGCCAGCTTGCTGTCCATCCTGCTGTTGACGATTACCGGCCGCACCGCCCAGGCCGAAGCCCTGGTGAATGTCCGCAATGCCGAACTCGAGGCCGCCAACGCCGAACTCGAAAGCATTGCCAGCGATTTAAAGGCCTCTGAATTGAAACTGCGCACCTTGATTCAGTCTCAGCCGGAATGCGTAAAACTGGTGGCGCACGACGGCACGCTGCTGGAGATGAATGCCGCGGGCCTGGCCATGCTGGACGCTGACTCCGTCGAACAAGTCAAAGACGTGTCCCTGGCTCGACTCGTCTTGCCGCAGTATCGCCAAGCCTTCAAGGACAGCATTCGCCGGGTCTTTGCCGGCCAATCGGTCTCGCTGGAATTTGAAATTCAGAGCCTGAAGGGCGTGCATCGCTGGCTCGACACGCAAGCCGTGCCGCTGCGCAACAGCGACGGCGAGATCGTCGCCCTGTTGGGCCTGACACGCGACATCAGCGCACGCAAGCACATGGAAAGCGCCTTGCGCGAAAACGAGCAAAAACTCAGCAACATCCTGAACAACGTTAGCGCCTGTGTCTATCTGAAAGACAAACAGGGACGTTATTTGTACGCAAACCGCGCCGTCCATGAGCTATGGCATGCCAACGAAGCCGAAATCCTGGGCTTTGGCGATGAAAGCTTCTTCGATGCGGAATCGGTCGCCAGGATTCGCGAACACGATAATCGTGTCCTGATAAACGGCGAAACCCTGAAAATCGAAGAAACCAACCTGTTGCAGAAAACCGGCAAGCCGGCAACCTACTGGTCGACCAAATTACCGCTGTATAACGAACAGGGCGAAATTTATGCGTTGGTCGGCATCTCCACCGACATCAGCGACCGTAAAAAGGTCGAGGACGATCTCAAACTGGCCGCGCGGGTATTCGGCGAAGCGCACGAAGGCATCCTGATTACCGATGCGGACGCCAACATCATCGACGTCAATCCGACCTTCTGCGAGATAACGGGCTACGCCCGCGAAGACGTGCTCGGCAAAAATCCTCGCATCCTGCAGTCGGGCAGGCACAGCGTGGATTTTTACCGCGACATGTGGCATACCCTGATCAGTCAGCGGCATTGGCGCGGCGAAGTCTGGAACCGGAAAAAGAATGGCGAACTGTATGCCGAATTGTTGACGATGTCGGCGCTGTGCAATGAACAAGGCCAAGTGATCAATTACATCGGCCTGTTCTCCGACATCACGCCGTTCAAGCAACAGCAACACATGCTGGAACTGTTGGCGCATTACGATCCCTTGACCCAGCTGCCCAACCGCACGCTGTTCGCCGACAGGCTGCTGCAAGCCATCGCCCACAGCAAGCGGGACAAATGCCTGTTAGCCATTTGTTTCCTGGATTTGGACGGTTTCAAACCGGTCAACGACCAGCTTGGACACGATGCGGGCGACAAGGTCTTGGTCGAAGTTTCCAAGCGCCTGCGCGCCACCTTACGCGAGGAGGACACCGTGTCTCGCCATGGCGGCGACGAGTTTGCGCTCCTGATGGGCGATTTGCATTCGATCGACGAATGCACGCAAACCTTGAGCCGTATCCATCAAGCCGTCATCGAACCCTATGCCATCGACGAACACAGTGTCAGCATCGGCGTCAGTAGCGGCATCACGATTTATCCGCTCGACGATGCCGATCCGGACACGCTGCTGCGCCATGCCGATCACGCCATGTATCAGGCCAAGCTGTCCGGCAAAAACCGTTATCACTTATTCGATGCCAGCCAGGATCAGTTGGTGATAGAACATCACCGCCAATTGAACGACATCGCCCAAGCCTTTGCCGACCATCAGTTTTGCCTGTATTACCAACCCAAGGTCAATCTGAAAACTGGCCAGGTAGCCGGTGTGGAAGCCTTGATTCGCTGGCGGCATCCACAGCGGGGCATGCTGCCGCCAGCCGAGTTTTTACCGGCCATCGCTTCCCACGAACTGGAGATCGAGATCGGCAACTGGGTCATCGAACAAGCTTGGCAACAACTGGCCGACTGGCACAGGCAAGGCATCCCTCTGGAAGTCAGCGTCAATATCTCCGCCTATCATTTGCTATGGTCGGCATTCACCGAGCATCTGGAAGCCACCTTGGCGCGGAATCCCGGGATCAGGTCGCATTACCTGCAACTGGAAATTCTGGAAAGTACCGCGCTGGACGATCTGTCGGCCGTCAATCGCATCGTCAGCGCCTGCCGGGACGGCCTGGGCGTTACCACGGCGCTGGATGATTTCGGTACCGGTTACTCGTCGCTGGCGCATTTGCGCCATTTGCCCGTCAACGCGGTCAAGATCGACAAAGGTTTCGTCCGCGACATGCTGGACGACCCGGACGATTACGCCATCGTCGAAAGCGTCATCGGCCTGAGCCAGGCCTTCCGCCACGAAGTCATCGCCGAAGGCGTCGAAACGCCTGAGCAAGGCGTGATGCTGTTATTGATGGATTGTCATTTGGCTCAGGGTTACGCTATCGCAAAACCCATGCCCGCCGCGGAGATAGCCGAGTGGACGGCCCATTATCAGCCTTACCCTGACTGGCAATCCTATGCCAGCCAAAAACTGTCGGCACAACAAATCCACATTTCGATTCGCCGGATCGATCTGAAGCAGTGGCTGCAGCGCGTCCATCTATGCCTGAACAGTCAACAAAACGGCATGGCGTACTGGCCCATCATGCTACCCGGCAAAAGCCATTTCGGCCGCTGGCTGAAACAAGCCCAACAGCAAGATCTGTATAATGAGCAGTGGTTACAGAAACTTGGCGGCCTGCATGGTGAACTATTGCAAAAAGGCAATATACTGATGAGTCAATTTTGGGCTGGCGAAGCGCAAGCCGCCCGGGCCGGCTTTGTCGAATTGGAAAGGATTTGGCAAAGCCTGGATGATTGCCTGGCAAACTACGCTTGATCGAAAGCATGGAACCCTTACCCTTAAGAGACATACATCTCCCAGAATCCATCGACTGGTGGCCGCCGGCACCCGGCTGGTGGCTTTTACCCATCGTACTGGTCCTGCTGATCGCGGGACTGCGTTACCTTTACAAACGCTTGACGCAAAAAACCGCGTTGAAAAGCGCGCAAGCACTGCTGAAAAGCCTACGCTCAAACCACGCCGACCAATTACAAACACTGACCGAACTGTCCGCCTTGTTGCGGCGCACGGCCATCAGCATCGACCAAAGCGGCGACGTAGCGGGTTTGCATGGTCAGGCCTGGCTGGAATATCTGGATCGCGCAATGCCGGACCGCCCGTTCAGCCAAGGCACGGGGCGCTGCCTGGCGGATGCGCATTATCGCCCCGGCATTGGCGAAGAGCTGGATCTGACCGCGTTGTTTGCGCTGTGCGAACGCTGGCTGAAGCAGCAGGACAAAAAAGCATGATCGTCTTTGAATGGCCCTGGCTGGCCTTTTTAATGCCCCTGCCGTTGCTGTTGCGCTGGCTGTTGCCCGCCAAACCACAAGTCGAGCAGGCCGCGCTGATCGTGCCGTTTTTGGATGATTTGCCCGGCAACGCCCCGATGCAGGCCAGCACGGGCAAGCGTTGGCCGCTGCGAATCGCGGCGCTGGCCTGGATTTTTTTGCTGATCGCCTGCACCCGGCCGCAATGGCTGGGCGAACCGCTGGAGTTGGCGGTCAGCGGCCGCGACTTGATGCTGGCCGTGGATGTATCCGGCAGCATGGAAGAAAAGGATTTCGTCATCGACGACAAGCGTTACGACAGGTTGACCGCCACCAAATTCGTGGTCAGCGATTTCGTTTTGCGCCGGGTCGGCGACCGTATCGGCCTGATTTTGTTCGGCACCCGTGCCTATCTGCACGTACCCTTGACCTTCGACCGCAGGACCGTGCAAACCCTGCTCAACGAGGCCTTTATCGGCATTACCGAGGACGAGCCGCAAACCTCGATCGGCGATGCGATTGGACTGGCCGTCAAACGCTTGCAAGCCGAAAAATCGGACAGCAAGGTGTTGATTTTATTGACAGACGGCGCCAATACCGCCGGCGAATTGACACCGTTGAAAGCCGCCGAGATCGCCGCCGAACAACATTTGAAAATCTACACCATCGGCATCGGCGCCGATGAAATGCTGGTGCGCAGCCTGTTCGGCACCCGCCGCGTCAACCCTTCCGTCGATCTGGACGAAAAAACCCTGCAAGCCATTGCCGATACGACCGGCGGCCGTTATTTCCGCGCCCGCAACACCGAGGAGCTGAATCAGATTTACGCCATTCTCGATGAATTGGAACCCGTGGAGAAGGACAAGCAGTTTTTCCGCCCCAAAGCCGAGCTCTATCCCTGGCCGCTGGCCATGGCTTTGATTTTGGCGGCCATGCTGGTAGGCTACCGATTGAGGTGGTTTTGATGCTGGCCGATTTTCACTTTCTAAGACCCTGGTGGCTGCTGGCCCTGCTGCCGGCCGCTATCCTGCTGTATTTACTCCGCAAAAATAAATTTCAGCGCGGCGATTGGACCCGCGTCTGCGACGCGGAATTGTTACCGTATATTTTACTGGAACAACCGCCGCAAACCCGCCCCGGCGGCGGGTTGCTCGCGGTGCTGGCTACCTTGTCATGCATTCTGGCATTGGCGGGCCCGACCTGGGAACGCCTGCCCGGCCCCGCATTTCGCAACGATTCCGCCCTGGTCGTCGCACTGGATTTGTCGGAATCGATGAATGCCACCGACATCAAGCCCAGCCGCATCAGCCGCGCCCGCTACAAGATCGCCGACATTCTGAAGCAGCGCAAGGACGGCCAGACCGCCTTGCTGGTGTATAGCGGCGACGCCTTTACCGTGACGCCGCTGACCACCGATACCGCCACCATCAACAGCCAGCTGGAAGCCCTGACCACCGACATCATGCCCAGCTCCGGCAGCAACACCCGGATTGCGCTGGAAAAGGCCGTGGATTTATTGCGGCAAGCCGGCCTGGCGCAGGGCCATATTTTGCTGGTGACCGACGGCGCCGATGCGAATAGCGTAACGCAGGCCGAGCGCATGCTGGGTGATTACAAATTATCCGTGCTGGGCACGGGCACGCCGGAAGGCGCGCCGATTCCCCAACCGGGCGGCGGTTTCCTGAAAGACGCTGCCGGCAACATCGTCGTGGCCAAACTCGACCTCGATCAACTGAGCCAGTTGGCAGCGGCTGGCCACGGGCTCTTTCAAACCGTGACCGCGGACGATGACGACATCGAACGCCTGGGTGCTTTGTTCAATGACGCCGTAAACCGCGAAAACAGCGCGCAAACTGATTTGTTGCTGCAACAATGGGATGAAAAAGGCCCCTGGCTGCTGTTGCTGGTACTGCCATGGGCCGCGCTACGCTTTCGCAAAGGCCTGTTGCAGTTTGCCTTGTTGTGCCTATTGTCATGGGCCATGCCGCAAGACGCCTTGGCGCTGGATTGGCAAAGCCTGTGGCAAACAGCCGATCAACGCGCGCAGCAGGCTTTTGCTGAACAACATTACGACCAGGCCGCCGAACAATTCAACAATCCCGAATGGCGCGCCGCCGCTCAATACAAGGCCGGCCAGTACCAACAAGCCGCCGAAACCCTGAAAGACACCCAGACCGCCGACGGCCATTACAACCGTGGCAACGCCCTGGCCAAAGCCGGACAGCTGCAAGAAGCCCTGCAAGCCTATCAACAAGCGCTGAAACTCGATCCCCAGCATGCCGATGCAAAGTTCAACAAAGAACTGGTGGATAAACAGTTACAGCAGCAAAAGCAACCACAAAAACAGGATCAGTCATCTCAAGACCAGCAACAAAAATCGCAGAATCAACAACCTGATTCAACAGATAGTCAGCAATCGCAGGATCGGCAGTCGAGTTCAGGCGATCAACCGCAAGACCAAGGACCGGAGAAAGCACAGGAAAACGCCCAATCCGACGCCAAACAAACAAACCCTCAGCCAAACGAGGACAAACGGCAGCAACCGGAACAACAAAGCGATAAACCCGACGATGCCCGCCGTTCGTCGAATAACCCTAAACCCGAACAAAGCCGGCAAAAAGAGCCGCCAACGCCCAATAATGCCGAGCAGGAAGAGGCCCAGCGCGCCAACGATAACGCATTGAAGCGCATTCCGGACGAACCGACCGGCTTGCTGAAGCGCAAATTCAAATATCAATACGGCCAACGCAGCCCGCCCCCCCACGACGGCCCAGCTTGGTAAACAACTGGCCGCTTCTCTGTAAGGCAATCATCCCGTTGCTTTGAGGCTGTTTTAATCCGTCCACCTCAATCCATCAACGCGACCTACCCATAAAGTCTGCGATGGATTGGTTATTGGACTTCGCCTCGCCCGTTTACGCAGGGCGACGGTTATTTCAACCCTCCAGGCTATTGGGATGATCCCGAAAAAATCATTTTGTCCACGAAACACACGAAACCTGTCCTGAGCAGGGATGAAGGAATCACGAAAAGTTTCAAACCGTTATCACCTCAAAGAGCAGTACCGAACAGGTGAATTGATAATATTCATAACGCAATGATTTCTTTCGTGCTTTTCGTGGACTTGCTGCCGTCATTAGAATGCAGCCAGCCCATTCAACTCGCGAGAGTTCCCCAACCCCATGTCGTTGAGATTCAACCATGAAAATTAGCCGAATTGTATTTTTTGCCTTGTGTTTGACCGCACTGGCATGTTCACCGGAAAAACCCGTCGAAAACAAACCCGAAACCTATCAGGTCATCAATCCTCTGGTAAAGGACACCAGCTACACCAGCGAGTATGTCGCCGAAATCCAGTCGGTCCGCTATGTCGAGGTCAGGAGCAAAATCAAGGGCTTCATCGAAAAAAACTATGTTGACGAAGGCCAGGCCGTCCAAAAAGGCCAGTTGTTGTTTTCCTTGAGCTTTTCCGAATTCGAAAAGGAATTGCAAAAAGCCGAGGCCGATTACAAAGCGTCACTGGCCGATCTGAAAGCCGCCGAAGTCGAGTTGAATAACGTGAAACACCTGGTGGAGAAAAACATCGTTTCCAAACCGGAACTGGATGTATTGCAGGCCAAGGCCAATGCCTTGAAAGCCAAGGTTGAGGAAGCAGTCGCGCACAAGGAACAGGTGGCCTTGCATCTGTCTTTCGCGCAGATCAAGGCGCCCTACGACGGCATCATCAACCGTATTCCGCACAAAATGGGCAGTCTGATCGAGGAAGGCGACATGCTGACCTCCATTTCGGACAATCGCGAGATATTCGCCTATTTCCATTTATCTGAAATCGATTACCTGAATTACATCGGCAACGAGGAAAAGGAAACAAAAACCGTTGTGCTGAAACTGGCCAACAACGACCTTTATCCGCATAAAGGCAAAATAGAAACCATCGAAAGCGAATTTGACCGGGAAACCGGCAATATCGCGTTCCGTGCCAGATTCCCGAATCCCGAGGCCATTTTGAAACACGGCGCCAACGGCAAGATCGTCATCAACAAAATACTGAAAAACGCGCTGATCATTCCGCAAAAATCGACCTTCGAAATTCAGGACCAGCTTTATGTCTTCGTGGTCGATAAGGACAACATGCTCCGCCAACGCAAAATCGTGCCGAAAATGCGCTTTACCGATTTTTACGCGGTCGAATCCGGCTTGACGAAAAACGACAGAATCGTCTTCGAAGGCGTCGAAAATGCGAAAGACGGCGCCAAAATCGAGCCCGTCCCCATCGACTTGGCCGCAGCCGTGCCTGCTGAGCCTCAGCATTAGGCGGGTGACATCATGATGACAGTCAAATTCATTCATCGCCCGGTATTGTCCATCGTCATATCGGTGCTGATCACCCTGATGGGCTTGCTGGCCTTGATCCAGCTGCCCGTCACCCAGTTTCCGGACATTGCGCCGCCCGAGGTCACCGTCACGACCAAATTCACCGGCGCCAATGCCGAAGTCGTGGTCAAGGCGGTCATCACGCCGCTGGAACGGGCCATCAATGGCGTGCCGGGCATGAGCTACATGTCTTCGGTGGCCGGTAACGACGGCAGCGGCTTGATCAGCATCGTGTTCAAGCCCGGCACCGACCCCGACGTGGCGGCGGTCAACGTGCAGAACCGGGTGTCCGCGGTCGTGGACGAATTACCGGAGGAAGCCATTAAGGCCGGCGTCATCGTCGAGAAAGTGCAAAACGCGATGCTGCTCTATATCAACATCTTGAGCGCCGATCCGACGGTTGACGAAAAATTCCTGTTCAACTTCACCGACATCAATGTCCTGAAAGAACTCAAACGTATAGAAGGCGTCGGCTTTGCCGAAATCCTGGGGTCTCGGGAATACGCGATGCGGGTCTGGCTGAAACCCGACAAATTGCTGATGTACAACCTGTCGGCCACTGAAATCGTCGAAAAACTGCGGGCGCAAAACGTCGAGGCGGCGCCCGGCAAGATCGGCGAAAGCTCGGGCAAGGAAGCGCAATCGCTGCAATACGTGTTGCGTTATACCGGCAAGTACAACACCCGGGAAGGCTATGAAAACATCGTATTGAACAGCGGTGAGGATGGCGAAATCGTGCGCTTGAAGGACGTGGCCGACATCGAATTCGATTCCAAGGATTACAACGTCCTGTCCAAGGAAAACGGCCAGCCGTCGGCGGCGATTTTGTTGAAGCAGCGCCCCGGCAGCAACGCCAAGGAAGTCATAGAAAACATCAAGAAAACCATGGCGGAGATCAGGGTCAACAGTTTTCCGCCCGGCATGGACTATACCGTCAGTTACGACGTATCGCTGTTCCTGGATGCGTCGATACACGAGGTACTGAAAACCTTGGTCGAGGCCTTCGTATTGGTGGCTCTGGTGGTGTTCGTATTCCTGCAGGACTGGCGCTCGACGCTGATTCCTATCATCGCGGTGCCAGTGTCGCTGATCGGCACCTTTTTCTTCATGCAATTGCTGGGTTTTTCGCTGAACCTGATCACGCTGTTCGCGCTGGTGCTGGCCATCGGTATCGTGGTCGATAACGCCATCGTCGTGGTCGAGGCGGTGCACGCCAAGATGGAGCATTCGCACATGGGGCCGCGACGCGCCACCGAGCATGCGATGCGCGAAATCAGCGGCGCGATCATCGCGATCACACTGGTGATGTCGGCGGTATTCATTCCGGTGGCGTTCATGGAGGGCCCGGAAGGGGTATTTTACCGGCAGTTTTCGCTGACGATGGCGATCGCCATCGTGCTGTCGGGCGTCACCGCATTGACGCTGACGCCGGCCTTGTGCGCGATGTTTTTGCAGAACCTACATGGCGATAGCCACCACACGCCAACCCGGCTGCAAAAATTGTTTGCCGGCTTCAACCGCTGGTACGACGGTCTGGCCGAGCGCTATAAGACCATCATCGCCGCAATTGGTAATCGCAACGTGGTGACCTTTGCGATATTGCTGGGCTTCTCGGTCGGCGCCGGTCTGATAGGCCGCTCCGTGCCGACGGGCTTCATTCCCGAGGAAGATCAGGGCACCATTTACGCCAACATCACCACACCGTCCGGCGCCACGCTGGAGCGCACCGAAAAAGTCTCCAACGAGGTGCAGCGCATCGCCTCGAGCCTGGACGAGGTTGCTTCGGTTTCCAGTCTGGCCGGCTTCAGCATTCTGTCCGACGGTACGGGGTCCGTGTACGGCATGAATCTGATCAACCTGAAAAACTGGGAAGAACGCGAAGCCTCCGACAAGGACATCATTCGCGCGCTGGAAGAAAAAACCCGGCATATCAAGGACGCCACCGTGGAATTCTTCACGCCGCCGCCGGTGCCGGGCTACGGTAATTCCAGCGGTTTTGAAATGCGCTTGCTGGACAAAACCGGCTCCGATGATCTTGCCCGTTTGCAAAAAGTGGCTGACGACTTTGTCGAGGAGCTGAACAAACGACCGGAGATTACCAACGCCTTCACCACGTTCAATGTCAGCTTTCCGCAGTTTGTGTTGCATATCGACGGCGACAAGGCCGCGCAAAAAGGCGTCACCGCCGACAATGCGATGAGCACGCTGCAAACCCTGATCGGCAGCGAATACGCCACCAACTTCATCCGCTTCGGCCAGATGTACAAGGTCATGGTGCAGACCTTGCCGGAATACCGCGCCCAGCCCGAAGACCTGATGGAACTGTACCTGAAAAACGACGCCGGCAAGATGGTGCCCTTTTCGTCGTTTCTGACCGTGGAAAAAGTCTACGGCCCGGAACAGGTGACCCGCTACAACATGTACCCTTCGGCGATGGTCAACGGCCAGCCGGCACAGGGTTACAGCAGCGGGCAGGCGATTGCGGCCATCAAGGAAGTCGCGGCCGAAAATTTGCCGAAGGGTTTTGGTTACGATTGGGCCGGCTCATCGCGGGATCAGGCCAATGCCGGCCATCAGGCGATTTTCATCTTTTTGATTTGCCTGACCTTCGTCTATTTGCTGCTCGCCGCGCAATACGAGAGCTTTCTGTTGCCGTTCGCGGTGATTCTGTCGCTGCCGATCGGCGTGTTCGGCGCCTTGGGCTTTTTGTTGCTGATGGGACTGGAAAACAACATTTACGCGCAAATCGCCATGGTCATGCTGATCGGCATTCTCGGCAAGAACGCGATTCTGATCATCGAGTTCGCCGCCTTGAAACATAAGGAAGGCATGTCGCCGTTCGCAGCCGCCATCGAAGGCGGCGTGTTGAGGCTACGGCCGATTCTGATGACCTCGTTCGCCTTCGTGGCCGGCCTGCTGCCGTTGATGTTTGCTTCCGGCGCCGGCGAGATCGGCAATAACACGATAGGTTCGGCCGCGGCCGGCGGCATGATATTCGGCACGATATTCGGCGTCATCGTCATTCCGGGCTTGTATGTGACCTTTGCCGGCATCGCCGACAAACATCATCGCAAAGGCCAAAAAGAAGAAGCCCCTTTCACCGAGACCCTTTAATCACCCATGAAACCCAGATATTACTATCCATTAACTTTCTCGTTGCTGGCCCTGGTCGGCGGCGGTTGCGGCAATCTGAACACCGATTTAGCCATACCCGACCTGCCGATGCCGGCCAGTTTTCGCGATCACCAGGATAAACCAGAAAATGCCCCGGTCACCCAGATCGACTGGCGCGAGTATTTCGCCGATCCCAACCTGCTGGCGCTGATCGATAAGGCGGTCGCCAATAACCACGATCTGCAGATCGCCCTGCAACGCATCGAAACGTCCAGGGCCAGCGTCAAACTGGCCAATGCCGCGATGTTGCCTAAGGTGAATTTGAACATCGGCGGCGGCGTGCAAAAGTTTGGCCTCTACACGATGGATGGGGCCGGTAACGCGTCTACCGAAATCACGCCCGGCCAGATTGTGCCGGAACATCTGACCGATATGTTCGTCGGCCTGCAATCGTCCTGGGAAATCGATGTCTGGGGCAAATTGAAAAGCCAGCGCAACTCGGCCGCCGCGACCTATCTGTCCAGCATCGATGCCGCCAATTTGGTGATTTCCAATCTGGTGGCCGACGTCGCGGTTTATTACAGCGAATTGCTGGCACTGGACCATGAACTGGAGATCATCAGACGCACCATCGCCAAGGAGCAGGAAGCCCTGGACGTCATCAAACTGCAAAAAGAAGCAGGCCGGGCCAATGAATTGGCGGTGCAGCAATTTCAGGCGGAATTGTTGAATACCCAAGTCTCGGAAAAAAACACCCTGCAAAAAATCGCCGAAACCGAAAATCAGATCAATTACCTATTGGGCCGTTACCCACAACCGATCGAGCGATCAACACAGATCTTTTTTTCCGAGAAATCTCATGAACTGTCGGCGGGCGTGCCGTCGCAGTTGCTGGAAAACCGTCCGGACGTGCGTGCGGCGGAACTGCAAATCGAAGCCAGCCAATTCGATTTGAAAGCGGCCAAGGCGGCTTTTTATCCGAATGTGAACATCTCGGCGACCTTTGGCTTTCAGGCCTTCAATCCGGAGTTCTTGTTCACGACGCCAGCCTCGATTGCCTATTCGGTTTTTGGTCAGATGATCGCGCCCATCATCAACATGAAGGCCCTCGAAGCGCAGTTCAATACCGCCAAGGCCAACCAATTGAGCGCGATGTACAACTATCAAAAAACCATTTTGAACGCCTATGTCGAAGTCGCCAATCAACTCAGCAACATCAAGAATCTGCGGGAAACCAGCACATTGAAAAAACAACAGAGCGACGCCTTGAAGCAGTCGGTCGATGTCTCCAACGAGCTGTACAAGGCCGCCAGGGCAACCTATCTGGAGGTGCTGATTGCCCAGCAAAGCGCGTTGCAGTCCAATCGGGAGTTGATCGATGTCACCAAGCAACAGCGTATCGCCAGAATCAGCCTCTATAAAGCCTTGGGCGGCGGCTGGAGATAAATATGCGCAAAATTTGCCTGCGTGGGATGACAACTTGACATCGCCCTGTTCGTCAAGGCCAGAGCGGATCGAGCCGTAAGTGAAGCGCCCATTCCCGAACAAAAAGGCCTCCTGGTTGAAAGCCCGCATCGTACTACGATGGTTTGATTTTCCGAAATTATGGCCTAACCGCGCACAGTATCGTTATTCACTATGGACACTATGGACATTGGATTAAGGATAACAAGGTCTTAACCAGCTCTGATACTGTCTGTGCGGCAAAGTGGAATGATGACCCTGTAATTCAATTTACTCCCTTTTAAGCGAGAAAACGTCCTGGAATGGCAATCTGTGGGGTATGCCTGGCGAATCGGAGTCGGGCAACAGCTGCCGCCAAGCCCCATGGACGGGTTCACGGTGTTCCTCGATAGGCATATCCCCCACCAAATAAACTTGAACGATTATTTAGTAACGCTCATGAAGGCTGGGCATCGCCCCGGCAAATGAAAATAGCCTTCGGGGTAAGGTTGCTTGCCGGACAGGCCGCCGTGAATACATCCATATAGGCTCGACGGCGGCATCCTTGCCGCCGACGCCTGTCCAACAAGCAACTGCACCCCCACTTTTGCTACCTTCAGAGTAAGAAGGGAGTAAACGGCTTTGAAAAGCCATAAAAATAAGCACGAGGATACTCGCGAGCTTTTTGGCTCATGCGGTGGTTGCTCTTTGAAGAACGGCGGCGGGCAATCCGATTACTTGCGCTCATATTGAGGCCGATCAGTTTTCACCTTCGCTTTTGGAAATAAGCACCTTGTCCACACGATTTCCATCCATATCGACGACTTCGAACCTCAAGCCGCGGAATTCAAAATGATCGGTGGCTTTGGGCACATAGCCAAGGTGCAACAATATGAAACCGCCAACCGTATTGAAACGGACATCGGCTGTTTCGGATAGCTCATCCAGGTCGAATTGTTTCTGGAATTGGTGAATGTCGACCATGCCATCCACCAGCCAGGAACCATCCTCGCGCTGCAAGATTTCCGGCCTGTCTTCTAGCGGACTGGTCGCCAACGTACCTACAATCGCTTCCAATACGTCACCCAAGGTCACCAAGCCATTGATTTCGCCATACTCATCGGCGACCAGGGCTGTGTGCAAGTGGGATTGCTTGAATTGCTCGAGCAAGCCCATCAGGCTTATGGAATCGGGCACGTACAATGCCTTGACCATGATCTGGTTTAGATTGGGTTGGTCGCCCATCAGTACCCGGTCGAGAATATCCTTGACCTTGATAAAACCAACCACCGTTTCCAGCCCGCCGGAACAAAGCGGTAAGATGCCGTGCGAATTTTCGACGATCAATTGGCGGTTTTCCTGGAACGGCTTGCGCAGATCGAGCCAGACGATGTCCTGACGCCAGGTCATGATGGAAGCCACGTTGCGCTTATCGAGCCTCAGGATATTCTCCATGAAACGGAATTCGGCCTCTTCGAGCACGCCTTCCTCGGTGCCTTGCGCCAGCAGCAACTTGATTTCTTCCTCGGTCATCGACGGTTCGTTTTTCGGCTTGATGCGCAGCAGCCATAACGTGACTTCCGTCGCCAAACTCAGCAGTTTCACTATGGGTAAGGCCAGCAAGGACAAGCCGTGCATGGGGCGCGCAATCAGCGCGGCGATGCGTTCCGGAAAATTCAGCGCCAGGCGCTTAGGCACCAATTCACCAACAATCAGGGATAAAAAGGTGATCGATAGCACCGTCGCCACCAAGGCCAGTTTTTCAGCGTAAGCGGCGAAAAACGGGAATGACTGCAGCCAGGGTATTAACGGTTCGGCAATGGCTTCTTCGCCCAAGGCGCCGCTGAGAATGCCGATCGAGGTAATTCCCACCTGTATCGTCGAAAGAAAGCGGGTGGGTTGCTCCGCGAGCTCCAATGCCTTGGACGCGCCATGGTTGCCGCGTTCGCCCATTTGTTGCAAGCGAACCTTGCGGGACGAGACGACGGCCATTTCCGACATCGCAAATACGCCGTTCAGGGCAATCAACAATAAAATCAAGCCAAGTTCAAAAGACATGCAATAACCGCTCTTCGCCAAAATAAAATTCAATGTGGGGGATAATCTGAGCAATCGAGATTCCAAGAGTTTCAATGATCTGGATCACGCCTGATCATGCATGGTATCACTTGCCATTTTTCGAGTAATGCAATAGTTGTCGATTTGCCGCACAGTAAAATAGCCATCAAACTTCAGAACTCTTGATGGTTCATACGGTATAACCTTTCAACACAAAACATATTTCAATGAGAATTCTATTGGTCGAAGATGATGCCGTTCTAGGCGATGGCTTGTCCCGCAGTCTAAGCGACTGGGGATTCGATGTCACCTTGGCAGAAACGGGTAGCTATGCCGACAGCGCCTTGGCAACGCAACCCTACGACATGGTCATTCTGGATCTCGGGTTGCCCGACATGGACGGACGCGAGGTATTGCGACAATTACGCGGGCGAAAATCAGCGATACCGGTATTGATACTGACGGCGCGCGATGGGCTCAACGATAGGATCGGTGGCCTCGAGCTAGGCGCCGACGACTATATGAGCAAGCCTTTCGAACTACGAGAGTTGGAGGCTCGAGTCAGAGCCTTATTGCGCCGCAGTCTAGGCGGTTTCGACCATGACCTCCGCTTCGGCCGCTTGACACTGAACACCCGCGATCAGCAAATCTCGATCGATGGCCACGCTTTGGGATTACCGCCGCGAGAATATGGGGTATTGGAAGCCTTGTTGCTGCATAGTGGGCGCGTGGTCAGCAAGGATAGTATCGCTCAGCGCCTGGCCGTGCATTCGGAAGAACTGGCAGACAATGCCATCGAGGTTTACGTGCATCGGCTACGCAAACGCCTGGAGCCCTTGAACATTAACATTCGAACCGTACGCGGACTCGGCTATCTGTTGGAGCATAGTCATGATGCATAAGTCCAAAAGCCTGAGGGCGCAGTTAATAGGAAGGCTGACATTGCCCTTATTGGTTGTCGTGATACTGGATGCGGTCACCTCTTATTATGTCGCCATGTATTTTACCGACCAGGCTTATGATCGTTGGTTGCTGGATTCGGCTAAATCCTTGGTACAAGAGGTTAAGGTTAAGGATGATCACGTTACCTTCGAATTGCCCCCGGTCGCCACGGAAGTGTTCCGTTGGGACGACATGGACGAAACTTTTTATAAGGTGGAATCGGAAAACCTTGGATTCATGGCAGGGGATGACAGCCTTCCCAGTCCTGCTATCTCTGAATTAAAAAAGGATAGACCGTATTTTTTTAACAGTGAAATCGACGATCAAGCGGTTCGGGTGGTGTCGGTACTGACCATTCCCGAGTCCAGTGCCGAGCAAGTCTTGGTGTCAGTGGCCGAAACCGTCAATAAGCGGCGCGATATGATGAGCGAAATGCTGATGGCCGTGATTCTGCCGCAAATTTTTCTGGTTTTGATTACCGGCTTTCACATTTGGACCGGTGTCAATCGAGGTTTAAGTCCACTCCATGACTTGGCGAGGACGATTGCCAACCGTTCGGCCAAAGACCTCGATCCTATTCCCGATACCGGCGTTCCGTTGGAAGTACGCTCATTAACCCATACGATCAATGGTTTATTGCAAAGACTGGGGTCAACACTGATTACGCAACAACGCTTCATCGAAAACGCGGCGCATCAACTCAGGACGCCGTTGGCCGGTTTAAAAATTCAGGCAGAGAGAGCGCTCGGCGCCGACAACCCGGAAACCATGCGGTTGGCGCTATCGCATATTCAGAATTCGGCTAATCGTGTCGCCCACTTAAACACGCAACTATTGGTACTTGCACGCTCGGAAACGATCTCGCATAGCCTGCCGGAGTTTCGCTTAATCGACTTGACCCGATTGGTACGCGAATGTTGCATGGATTGGGTGCCCAAGGCGCTAGAACGCAAAATCGAATTGGAATTCGATGCGCCCGATGTCGCCGTCCAGATTGATGGAGATGACATTCTGCTGCGTGAATTGCTAGGTAATCTGCTGGACAACGCCATCAACTATGGCAGAGCGGGCGGACATATCGGCGTCAAACTCGAGTGCTCTTCTGATATTTCATTGATCGTGGAAGATGATGGCTCCGGGATTCCGCTCAGCGAACAAGACAAGATTTTCGAACGCTTTTATAGGATTCCCGGCAGTCCCGGCGATGGCTGCGGACTGGGTTTGGCCATCGTCAAGGAAATTGCCGATCTGCATGCGGCGCGAGTCAAAATCGGCAACGAGTCATCCAATCAAAAGGGGACGCGGATCGCAATCGTCTTTGTCGGACAATAATTTTGCAGCTCTTTAATGTCATTGATTCAGCAATTGAAAGGTTTATGTAAGGTTGGCTAACTAAAATCTCGATCTCTGTCGTTGATAATCGAGTGTCATGCCTGCGCGTCATCTCTACCCCCCCTTGCTTTATCCCATCCTGCTAATACTCGGCCTCCTGTTGGTGTCGGGTTGCGCGCACCACAAAAATCCGGACGAATCCATTGAACATTCGTCGTCAACCGCTTAAAGGGCTCTTGAAGACTTACGCCTCCAAACGAACGCCAATCGGCAAAACCACTCAACATGAAAATTAGCCAACTATTACTGATTGCTTCGTGCTTGGCGACCGTGGCATGTAGCCAGGAACAAGAAATCGACAAAAAGCCAGAAAGGTTTCAGGTTACTACACCGCTAATCAAAGATACCCCGTACACCAGTGAATACGTGGCCGAGATTCAATCGGTCAGGTATGTCGAGGTCAGGAGCAAAATCAAGGGCTTCATAGAGAAAAACCATGTCGACGAAGGGCAGACCGTCAACAAGGGACAGTTATTGTTTACTTTGAGTTTTTCCGAATTCGAAAAGGAATTGCAAAAAGCCGAGGCCGATTACAAAGCGTCACTGGCCGATCTGAAAGCCGCCGAAGTCGAGTTGAATAACGTGAAACACCTGGTGGACAAAAACATCGTTTCCAAGCCAGAACTAGAGGTGTTGCAAGCCAAAACCAACGCATTAAAAGCCAAAGCCGAAGAGGCGGTCGCGCATAAAGAGCAGGTTGCATTACAACTTTCCTTTGCCCAAATCAAAGCACCTTACGACGGCATCATCAACCGTATTCCGCATAAGATGGGTAGTTTGGTGGAGGAAGGCGACATGCTGACCTCCATTTCGGACAATCGCGAGATATTCGCCTATTTCCATTTATCTGAAATCGATTACCTGAATTACATCAATAGTCCGGAAAAAGACGCCAAAACCGTCCAGCTCAAACTCGCCAACAATGAACTTTATCCACATATCGGCAAAATAGAAACCATAGAAAGCGAATTCGATAAAGAAACCGGCAATATCGCTTTCAGGGCGCGATTCCCTAATCCCGATGCGATTTTGAAGCATGGGGCAAACGGCAAAGTCATCATCGATAAAGTGCTGAAAAATGCGTTGATCATTCCGCAAAAATCCACGTTTGAAATTCAAGACAAACTTTATGTGTTTGTCGTCGACAAGGACGACACCTTAAAGCAACGCAATATCATTCCTCGCATGCAATTGACCGATTTTTACACGGTGGAATCCGGTTTATCCCCGAACGAAAGAATTGTGTTCGAAGGCGTCGAAAGCGCCAAAGATGGCAGCAAAATAAACCCTGTTCCGCTTGATTCAGCAACGGGAATGTCTTCTTCCAGCGATCAAGAATAAGCAAGCCATACCATGATAACGACTAGATTCATCCATCGCCCGGTACTTTCCATCGTCATGGCCATTCTGACCATTTTGATTGGTTTGTTGTCGGTCACCCGACTTTCCGTCACGCAGTTTCCGGACATTGCGCCGCCGGAGGTCACCGTCACCACTAAGTTTATCGGCGCCAATGCCGAGGCGTGCGTCAAAGCCGTGGTCACGCCGCTGGAACGCGCCATCAACGGCGTGCCGGGTATGGCCTATATGTCTTCGGTTTCCGGCAACGACGGCGTCAGCGTCATTCAGATTATCTTCAAAGCGGGGGTCGATCCCGAAGTGGCGTCGGTCAACGTGCAAAACCGGGTAGCGTCGGTGTTGGACGAACTGCCCGAAGAAGCGATCAAAGCCGGGGTCATCGTCGAGAAAGTCCAAAACAGCATGCTGCTGTACATCAATATTCTCAGCAACGATCCGACTTTGGATGAAAAGTTTCTTTACAACTTTACCGATATCAATGTACTGAGGGAATTGAAACGCATCGAGGGCGTGGGCTTTGCCGACATCATGGGCGCCAGGGAATATGCGATGCGGGTTTGGCTAAAACCTGAAAAATTGCTGATGTACAACATTTCCCCGACCGAGGTGATCGAGCAATTGAGAGCCTACAACGTGGAAGCCGCGCCCGGCAAGATAGGCGAAAGCTCCGGACGGGATGCGCAATCCATGCAGTACATTTTGAAATATTCCGGCAAATACAATACCGTCGAAGACTATGAAAACATCGTCTTGAGCGGGACTCGCGAGGGCGATATTTTGAGATTAAGAGATGTCGCCGAAGTCGCTTTCGATTCGCAAGATTACGATGTGCTTTCCAAGGAAAACGGTCAGCCCTCGGCAGCCATCATGCTGAAACAGCGGCCCGGCAGCAATGCCAAGGAAGTCATCGCCAACATCAAGGCTACCATGGAACAGATAAAGGCCGATTCGTTTCCACCCGGCATGGACTATAGCCTGAGTTACGATGTGTCCAAATTTTTGGATGCCTCCATTCACGAAGTCGTCAAAACCTTGCTCGAAGCCTTTGCGTTGGTGGCCTTGGTAGTGTTTGTTTTTCTGCAGGACCTGCGGTCCACGCTGATTCCCGTCGTCACCGTGCCCGTTTCGCTGATAGGCACCTTTTTCTTCATGCATGTGATGGGATTTTCGTTGAATTTGATCACCTTGTTTGCACTGGTGCTGGCGATCGGTATCGTCATAGACGACTCCATCGTCGTGATTGAAGCGGTGCATGCCAAATTGGAACAAGGCAATATCGGCCCGAAACGGGCCACCGAGCAAGCCATGCGGGAAATCAGCGGTGCCATTGTCGCAATCACCTTAGTAATGTCGGCGGTGTTTTTGCCGGTTTCTTTCATGGAAGGGGCGGCTGGCATTTTTTTCCGGCAATTTTCGTTAACCATGGCGTGTGCCATCGTGCTTTCGGGTATCACCGCCTTGACACTGACCCCAGCTCTTTGTGCTTTTTTTCTGAAAGCCATGCATCACCACGAAACGCAGCAAAGAACCGGCCTGCAAAAATTCTTCGCGGGTTTCAATCACTGGTATAACGGCCTGGCCGGGCGTTATCAAACCCTGATCAGGCTGATCGCCAATCGCAGACTCATTACCTTTGGAATTTTACTCGGGTTCTCGTTCGGCGCGGGTTTGATCGGCAACCGGGTGCCTTCCGGCTTTATTCCGCAAGAAGATCAAGGCACTATTTACGCCAATATCACTACGCCGTCCGGCGCCACGCTGGAACGCACCGAAAAAGTGGTGGATGAAGTCCAGCGCATTGCGTCGGATATGGATGCGGTGGAGTCGGTATCCAGTTTGGCCGGATTCAGCGTGCTTTCGGACGGAACCGGGGCGGTTTATGGCATGAATCTGATCAGCTTGAAGGACTGGCAGGACAGAAGCGTATCCGATAGAGAGGTCATCAAACTGCTGGAAGAGAAGACTCAACATATCAAAGACGGCAGCATCGAGTTTTTTACGCCGCCGCCGGTGCCGGGTTTCGGTAACTCCAGTGGTTTTGAAATGCGCTTATTGGATAAGACCGGCGGCAGTCTGGAAAATTTGCAGAACGTAGCCGACGCCTTTGTCGAAGAACTCAACAAGCGCCCGGAAATCAGTAACGCGTTCACGACATTCAATACGCGATTTCCCCAATTTCTATTGCATGTCGATATCGATAAGGCCGCACAAAAAGGCGTGACCACCGAAAACGCCATGAGCACCTTGCAAACCTTGATCGGTAGCGAATACGCCACCAATTTCATCCGCTTCGGCCAGATGTACCGGGTCATGGTGCAAGCCTTGCCGGAATACCGCGCACACCCGGATGATTTGCTGAAACTCTACATCAAGAACAAAGAAGGGCACATGGTGCCGTTTTCGGCTTTTTTGCGCGTGGACAAAGTCTATGGCCCCGAGCAAGTGACCCGCTATAACATGTACACCTCGGCCATGATCAACGGCCAGCCGGCCGAAGGTTATAGTAGCGGTCAGGCCATTGAAGCCATCAAACAGGTGGCGGCGCAAAAATTGCCCAAAGGCTTTGGTTATGACTGGGCGGGTTCTTCGCGCGATGAGGCCAATGCCGGCCATCAGGCCATTTATATTTTTCTGATTTGCCTGTTGTTTGTCTACCTGCTGCTGGCCGCCCAATACGAGAGCTTCCTGTTGCCCTTGCCGGTGATCCTATCCTTGCCGATCGGCATCTTCGGCGCCTTATGCTTTTTGTTGCTGATGGGACTGGAAAACAATATCTACGCCCAGATCGCCATGATCATGTTGATCGGTATTCTGGGCAAAAACGCCATTTTGATCATCGAATTCGCCGCCTTGAAACACAAACAAGGCAAATCCCCGTTTGAAGCCGCCATCGAAGGCGCCGTTTTGCGTTTACGTCCCATCTTGATGACCTCGTTCGCCTTTGTCGCCGGTTTGATTCCGTTGATGTTCGCCTCGGGCGCCGGCGAAATCGGCAACAACACCCTGGGTTCGGCGGCAGCCGGCGGCATGATATTTGGTACCGTCTTCGGCGTCATCGTCATTCCGGGCTTATATGTGGTGTTTGCCGGCATCGCCGACAAACATCGGCGCAAGGATCAAACCGAAAAAGCGCCATTCACCGAGACATTCTGATTGCTGATGAAGCCGAGATACTATTATCCGTATGCTGTTTGCTTGCTAGCCTTGGCCGGCAATGGCTGCAGCAATCTGAACACCGATTTAGCCATACCCGACCTGCCTATGCCGGCCAGTTTTCAGGATCACCAGGATAAACCAGAAAATGCCCCGGTCACCCAGATCGACTGGCGCGAGTATTTCGCCGATCCCAACCTGCTGGCGCTGATCGATAAGGCGGTCGCCAATAACCACGATCTGCAGATCGCCCTGCAACGCATCGAAACGTCCAGGGCCAGCGTCAAACTGGCCAATGCCGCGATGTTGCCTAAGGTGAATTTGAACATCGGCGGCGGCGTGCAAAAGTTTGGCCTCTACACGATGGATGGGGCCGGTAATGCATCCACCGAAATCACGCCCGGCCAGATTGTGCCGGAACATCTGACCGATATGTTCGTCGGCCTGCAATCGTCCTGGGAAATCGATGTCTGGGGCAAATTGAAAAGCCAGCGCAACTCGGCCGCCGCGACCTATCTGTCCAGCATCGATGCCGCCAATTTGGTGATTTCCAATCTGGTGGCCGACGTCGCGGTTTATTACAGCGAATTGCTGGCGCTGGACCATGAACTGGAGATCATCAGACGCACCATCGCCAAGGAGCAGGAAGCCCTGGACGTCATCAAACTGCAAAAAGAAGCAGGCCGGGCCAATGAATTGGCGGTGCAGCAATTTCAGGCGGAATTGTTGAATACCCAAGTCTCGGAAAAAAACACCCTGCAAAAAATCGCCGAAACCGAAAATCAGATCAATTACCTATTGGGCCGTTACCCGCAACCGATCGAGCGATCAACACAGATCTTTTTTTCCGAGAAAGCGCACGAACTGTCGGCCGGCGTGCCGTCGCAGTTGCTGGAAAACCGTCCGGACGTGCGTGCGGCGGAACTGCAAATCGAAGCCAGCCAATTCGATTTGAAAGCGGCCAAGGCGGCTTTTTATCCGAATGTGAACATCTCGGCGACCTTTGGCTTTCAGGCCTTCAATCCGGAGTTCTTGTTCACGACGCCAGCCT
Source organism: Methylomonas rapida (assembly GCF_024360925.2). Taxonomy (NCBI): domain Bacteria; kingdom Pseudomonadati; phylum Pseudomonadota; class Gammaproteobacteria; order Methylococcales; family Methylococcaceae; genus Methylomonas; species Methylomonas rapida. Next base: position 4,460,945 of record NZ_CP113517.1, read on the forward strand.
CGATTGCCTATTCGGTTTTTGGTCAGATGATCGCGCCCATCATCAACATGAAGGCCCTCGAAGCGCAGTTCAATACCGCCAAGGCCAACCAATTGAGCGCGATGTACAACTATCAAAAAACCATTTTGAACGCCTATGTCGAAGTCGCCAATCAACTCAGCAACATCAAGAATCTGCGGGAAACCAGCACGTTGAAAAAACAACAGAGCGACGCCTTGAAGCAGTCGGTCGATGTCTCCAACGAGCTGTACAAGGCCGCCAGGGCAACCTATCTGGAGGTGCTGATTGCCCAGCAAAGCGCGTTGCAGTCCAATCGGGAGTTGATCGATGTCACCAAGCAACAGCGTATCGCCAGAATCAGCCTCTATAAAGCCTTGGGCGGCGGCTGGAAATAATGACCAAGGCCCTGCGCGGTGACAGCTGGATTTGATAAACTTTCGCTCAGTTTAGGTCTTTGGCTACGTTCATGAATTTGCGTACTGTTTGGTTATTGCTTTTTGTCTGCGGTTATTGGCTGGCGTGGCCGGCATGGGCGACCGAGATTCAGGTCAGCGTCGACCGCAACCCGGTCAATCTGAGCGAATCGTTCCAAATCACCTTCAGCGCCAGCGAACAACCGGACGACAGCCCGGATTTTTCGCCGCTACGGGAAAATTTCGAAATATTGAATCAACAACGCAGCAGCAACGTGTCCTGGATCAACGGTAAAAACAGCCGCACCGAACAATGGACGCTCAACGTGATGGCCAAGCAAGCCGGCGAATTGCTGATTCCGCCGATCGCGTTCGGCGCCGATACCAGCCAACCCATCAAACTGAGGGTGACCGACGCGCCCGCAACCGCCAGCAGTAGTGAGGAGGTATTCCTGGAGGTACAAGCCAGCCCGGAAAATCCTTATGTGCAATCGCAGGTGCTGTACACTCTGAAATTATATCGCCGCGTGCAGATCACCCAGGCTAGTCTAAACGAGCCGGAAATCAAGGATGCGGTGGTCGAAAAGCTGGGCGAAGACAGCACTTACAGCACCCAAGTGAATGGCATGAATTATTGGGTCACCGAACGCAAATACGCGATTTTTCCGCAGCAAAGTGGTGTCTTCACGATTGCTCCACTGACGCTGACGGCTGAAGTCGTGGCCGCCCAGCGTCCGCGCTTCAATGGTTTTTTCAACCGCCAAATCACCGAAACTCGCCGGATATCGTCCAAAGCCATCACCTTGAATGTGCAACCGATACCGCAAGAGTATCAAGACCCGGTCTGGCTGAGCGCGGAGTCCTTGGAACTGAGCGAAAGCTGGTCGGACAATGGTCTGCAAACCAAGGTGGGCGAACCTTTGACGCGCACGCTCCGCCTGAGCGCAAAAGGCGCAACGGTTGGCCAACTGCCAGAATTGGCCGGCCAGTTGGCCATCGACGGCATCAAAACCTATCCCGACCAGCCGCTGTTGAACGAAGACAAGCAAGGCGACGGCTTAATGGCTGTGCGCGAAGAGAAAATCGCCTACATCCCCAGCAAAGCCGGTGCATACACATTGCCGGCCCTGACGATTGCCTGGTTTAACACCCTTACGCAAAAAACCGAAATCGCCCATTTACCCGAAGTGACGATCAAAGCCTTGCCCGCAGCCGGTAATGCCAGCCAGCCAGCCCTTGCAGACACGTCGACGCAACCTCGCAACCAGTCCGAGGCCTTGCCGCCAGCCGCAGCCGATCAAACCGTTTTTTGGCAGGGCTTGTCGGCATTTTTGGCTTTAGGCTGGCTGTCGACGCTGGTTTGGTGGCATGCGCGGCGGCAACGGCTACCCGCCGAAACACGGGTAGCCGCTAAAACGGCGCAAACGGACGATGGCAAGGCCTTGAAACAGGCCTGTAAAAACAATGACCCGCAGGCCGCCAAGCAAGCCTTGCTGAATTGGGGCAAGCGCCAGATTTCAGCCGACAATCTAACGGCGATTGCCCAGCAGTGCGGCGAACCGCTAAAGAACGAAATCCTGGCGTTGAATCAGCATTTGTATGCTGCCAATCCAGGGAATTGGCAGGGACAAACCTTGTGGCAAGCTTTCAATCAAGCTGACTACAGGCAAAAAGACCACTCAAGCCATGATGATGGCTTACAACCACTGTTCCGACTGTAAGAACCATCGTCCTCGGATTACCACTGCGACTCGCCGGTTTCCGGGTCATACATTTCGTGCGTGATGGTGTAACGATTGGCGATCAGTTCATCGATGCTGGGCGAATTGGTCATTGCGCGTTGTATCGCCAGTTTCATCGCTTCATAGTTGGTGCGATACAAATCCTTGCGATCCAGATTCGGGTTGGTGGCGCAAGAAGGATCTATCCACAGCATCGCGATGATGCACAGCTCATTGGCTTGCAAACGTGGAATCACACCGTCGGCGACGCTATCGATCACCGCATCCGCCACGGCGGATTGCACCGGTCCGCCCAGCAGGTTGACATAAGCCGAGGACTTGATCGTAACCTTCGGCACCATGATGGTCGCGGGCCGCACCTGTTGATTGCAGGCGCGAATCGCGAACATCCGGGTATGGCCTGCGGTTTGCCCCATCAGGTTGGCAAAGGCGATGCCAGCCGGCCCTTTGACATCGCCGATCAGGATTTCCGGCATTGCATCGGTACCTTGACCTTCGCTGGAAAATACGGTGGCTTCGCCGGTTCTGAACCAATATGAATCTGACATCGAACACTCCTATCGCGGATTGAATAAAGCCTGCATTCTATGCCGACTATCCAAGCGGCAGCAATAGCCGATGCATGCCAAGGTTTGCAAACACTATTTCGTCTTTATCTTTTCAGGAGAAAACGATGAGAACCTTGATACATGCGTTGATGCTGGCGCCTGTGCTAACCGCGTGCTCTTCAGCAACCGAAGACCAGAAAAATAACCAGAAAGCCGTTGTGGACGCGGTACAGCAACCGCTGGACAAAGCCAAAGACGTCGAACGACAGCTTTTGGATAACGCCGAAGCGCGGCGAAAACAGATGGACGATATGTAGGGGACGGGAAATCCGCGAGTTTTAAAAAGGAAACCCGCCAAGCGACCGCTTGGCGGGGAGGCTGGAGGGCCTTATTTTACGTTAGGACAATCGATGTAGTCAGGGTGCGCGGTGATGACAATCGCGACGCGATGATTCTGATTCGGCGTATTGTCCGGACCTGCCGCTTCGCCAACGGCTTTGACGGTCAATTGGTTCGGCCGCGCGCCATGCGCTATCAAGTGCTGGCTAACCGCATTGGCCCTTTTTTCAGACAATGCCTGATTTGCCGCAGGCTTGCCAACGGTATCGGTGGATGCAGTGACGGCTGCGGTCGCATCGGGATGCGATTCCAGCCAGCGGCCGATTCTATCGATGGATTTTTCCTCGACTTTAAACGGCACCGCGCTACCGGTTTTGAAGTAGGCTACGGTTTCATGAATCGCTTCGACATGGTGATGGTTTTGCGCATGCACTTCGGTTAACCATTTGCACATCTCTTTTTCGGATTCCAAACGATGATGCGCGGCTGCTCTGGCTGCCTCGATCGCTTTTTGTTTTTCGTTGATGTTCCAGTAATGGTCTTTCTCTAAATGCCCCAGGATTTCATTGGCATCTTCCAGATATTCTTCACTGACCTCTTCGTGCAGCATGGCTTGACCGTAGTGGCCGGCTCTGGAGGCATCGATTTCAGCCTTCAAATCGGATGTGTCAATTTTTGGATTGGTACACGCTGTCAAGGAGAGGGCCAAAGCCGCTAGCGGCAGGGTAATGTATTGTTTTTTCATGATGTTATCCTCGTGATTCAATTCGTCGAAACCGGCTTAGTCATCGTCGCCATCGTCCAATGGGCCATAAGTGGTCCAATAGCCAGGATAATGCAGGCCAAAGTAGCGGCTATCCTCACTGAAGCGATCCCAGATGTAGGCTGGCGCTGCAAATTCATTGGTTGGAATCGGCGATGTGATCAGTTCCGCCGTGCCGACTACCGTGCGGCTAACACCATGTACCGCGCCACGCAGTAATCCCCAGGTCATGCCGACAAAAATATTGTGGTCGTTGGAAACATTGATGATGTTTTTGGGAATTTCGATAAAACCAAATGCCATGTTCGCAAAGCCCTGGCTCACCTTGTTGCTAAAACCAGTGATATAGCTTTCTGCATGGGCGGTGGGTGCCGTCATTAGTGCGCCGGTTAGAACGCAGGCGGCTAAGAGTTTATTGTTATTCATGATTAGCTCCTTGTGTTACAGATTTAGTACCGGCCGAAACCTCGTAGGCTGGCACGAAAAAAATATGTAAATAGCATTTACACCTCGACCCTACAAGCATAGTACCGAATCGCCGTATTGGTAAGGCTGAAGTCCAACAATGCGCCTCAAGCGAGTAGTTTGTCAAATCTGATTCGCGCGAAAACAAAGCAACCCGCATTTACGTACTGAAATTTGGCAAAAATTTAGGGCTGCTCGGATTAATGCTTTAGCGTAGTTCCCGCTCCGCGGCATAGCCACTAAGCTATCGTGGCTATGCCGACCCAACCACTGTGCCATTGGAAACGTTCAAAAATGACTTCCCTTTTGACGAAATCCTTAGTCATCAACGCCGGGCTTTTGCGCGCATGAGCAGGGTATGCCGATCCTTTCCGGCCTTGGCTCCAATTTCAGCGCGGTTAGTTCCCCGCCCCACAGGCAGCCGGTATCGATCGAATAAACATTGTTTCCTTCGTAATAGCCCAGAGTCGACCAATGGCCGAAAATGATACGCATGTCAGTGCTTTTGCGGCCTGGGACCGTGAACCAAGGCAGCAAATGAGCAGGCTGGCTGCCGGGAGGCCCCTTGTGGTGAAAGTCCAGTTCGCCGCCCAGCGTGCAATAGCGCAAACGGGTAAAGCAGTTGACGGCAAAACGCAGTTTTTCCGTCCTAGATAAATCATCCTGCCAGATTACCGGCTTGTTGCCGTACATCGAACGGAAGAAAAGTTCGTAATCATCGCCCCCAATGACCTGTTCCACCTCTTCGGCCATGGCTTTGGTTTGGGCAAAGTCCCATTGCGGCGGCAGACCGGCATGCAACATGCAATAGTGTTCGTTGTAATAAAACAGCCTTTGTTTGCGCAGCCAATCGATCAACTCATCGCGATCTTCTGCGCGCAAAATGGGGCCCAAGGTATCCTTTTTGCCGGTTTTCGCCAACGAAACCACTGTGGCAATCAGATGTAGGTCGTGATTGCCCAACACGCTAATCGCTGCGTCTCCCAAGCCTTTGATGAAGCGCAAGGTTTCCAAGGAATGCGGGCCGCGATTGACCAAATCGCCGGCCAGCCAGAGCGTATCTTGGGCTGGGTCGAAGCTTATGACATCCAGCAGTCTGCGTAATTCGTCGTAACACCCTTGAATGTCACCAATCGCATAAATCGCCATCAGTGCAGCGTTCTGGGAATGGACAAGGTAAACTTGGGAATGGCGGCGCTAAAGTTTTCACCGGTATCCGACACCATTTGATATTTGCCCTGCATGACCCCGACGGGTGTTTCTATCATTGCCGCGCTGGTATAACGGAAGGAATCGCCCGGATGCAAATGCGGATGTTCACCGACCACGCCTTCGCCGTTGACCTCTTGGACTTTGCCATTGGCATCCGTGATCAGCCAATGCCGCGTCAATAGCCTGGCCGGCACCGAGCCGACGTTGGTAATGGTGATGGTGTAAGCAAACACAAAACGGTTTTGCTCCGGCGAGGATTGGGCTTCGATGTAATAGGGTTTGGCCTCAACTAAAACTTTGTTTTTTTCGCTCATTGATGGATTATGTAACGCTCTAACGGGCCTATTTCAACCTAACTGATACCCAAACGCAAGTTACCATGAAGATAAGCAGGCTGTTGTTTGCCGTCTGGCTGACACTGTCATTACCACTCCAGGCCGAAGACGGCAAGGACCTGTTCGCCGCGGCCGCCACCGGCAAACTTGAGCGCGTCCAGGCTTTGCTTGCGCAAGGCATAGATGTCAACAGCAAGATTGAACAGGACAGAACGCCACTGATGGCGGCCAGCTTTAACGGTAATCTGCGCATCGTCAAATTGCTGCTTGTTTACGGCGCCGATGTCAACATGGCCGATAAACTAGGTTCGACGGCCTTATCCGATGCCGTGCTGTTCGGCAACGAAGATGTCGTCAAGTTGTTGATAGCCACCGGCGCCAATGTCAATGCTACCGATAGTCAAGGTACCAGCGTGCTCGACAAAGCCAAGAAACTTAAGCGCGATGCCATCGTCAAGCAACTGGAAGAAGCGGGAACCAAAGCGCCCGCCAAGGAAGAAACACCAGAACCAGGCGCCACGGATACCGAAGCAAAACCGGAAGAAGCAAAACCCGCCGAAGAAAAACCTTAAACCATGACCATGAGCTCACAGCAAAAACCATTACATATCCATATCTTAGGCATCTGCGGCACCTTCATGGGCGGCCTGGCCCTGATTGCGCGCGAACTGGGTTACACCGTCAGCGGCTCGGATCAAAACGTCTATCCGCCGATGAGCACGCAACTCGAAGAGCAAGGCATCCGCTTGATGAACGGCTACAAAGCCGAAAATCTGGATGATACCCCCGATCTGGTCGTGATCGGCAATGCGCTGTCGCGCGGCAATCCGGAAGTCGAGGCGGTGCTGAATCGAGGGCTGCGCTATACCTCCGGCCCGCAATGGTTGGCCGAACATGTGCTGCAAAACAAATGGGTGCTGGGCGTAGCCGGCACGCACGGCAAAACCACCACGACCAGCATGTTAAACTGGATCTTGGAGTTCAATGGTTTCAAGCCGGGCTTTCTGATCGGCGGCATTCCCCTGAATTTCGGCATCTCGGCACGACTGGGAGAATCGGATTTTTTTGTCATCGAAGCCGACGAATACGACTGCGCCTTTTTCGATAAACGCTCCAAATTCGTGCATTACCGCCCGCGCACCGCGATTTTGAATAACCTGGAATACGATCACGCCGATATTTTCGAAAACCTGGACGCCATCAAAAAGCAATTTCATCACTTGGTGCGCACGATTCCCGGCGAAGGCCTGATCATCACGCCTGCCTGCGAACGGCATGTCGCCGAAGTGCTGGAAATGGGATGCTGGACGCCTGTCGTCAAAACGTCGATAGCTGGCGAAGGCGATTGGCGTGCGGAATTGTTGCAAAGCGATGGCAGTCGTTTCGAGGTTTATTTTGCCGACCAGCATCAAGGCACGGTGGATTGGGCGCTGACCGGGCAACATAACGTATATAACGCCTTATCGGCGATTGCCGCGGCCCGTCATATCGGCATCGCGGCCGCGGACGCGATGCTGGCTTTAAAACGGTTTCAAAACGTCAAACGCCGCATGGAAGTGATCGTGCGTAAAGACGGTATCACGGTCTATGATGATTTTGCCCATCATCCGACCGCGATCAAGACCACGCTGGACGGTTTGCGCAAACAAGTGGGCAACGACAAGATACTCGCCATCGTCGAGCCACGTTCCAACACCATGCGTTTGGGTGTGCATACCGAGTCGTTGGCAAAGTCGCTGGCCGAAGCGAATCAGGCGATCATTTATCAACCGGAAAATCTGGGGTGGGATTTGAGCCAATTACTCCAGCACGCCGACAACATTCAGATCCGCAGCGACTTGGAAGCCATCATCGATACCATCAAGGCCGAAGCGGGCGGCGTTTGCCATGTCCTGCTGATGAGCAACGGCAGTTTCGGCGGGATTTATCAGCGCTTGAAAGCCGAGTTGAATTGAAGAGGCCAAAAAAAAGCGGCCATCGGCCGCTTGGAGAAGAAGGGTAAAGCAACTCAGTTGCGCATAACAATACTTGAGTTGCGATTAGTTTACCGTTGCCTTATGCCTTTGAAAATGTGACCAATTGTCACACTGTGACAAACTGTCGCGATAAAGCAACATGCAAACTCTCGCATTCAACGGCAGGTGCGATCTCATGATCTCCGCAGATCGAAATTCGCCACGGATGATTCACAGAAAGCCCGACTGCAAACACTGCAAGCCAGGATCAGTTGCCTCCTTTGAAACTGATTTCCAGGGCATGCAAGGCATTTCGGCATTCCAGACTGGACTGCATGCCGGGATTGTCATGACATTGCTGATTCATTGCGCGCGCTTCTCTGACATGGGCCACATACCAGGCTATGGATTTTGCCTGATCTTCCTCGCGCGGTTCTTCGGCGCTAATGACCTTGAACGCACTCAAAACCAATATCATTGCAGACGCAGTAACAAGAATAATGTTTTTTTGCATGATTTATCTCCCTATAAAAGAACGGTTTTTGGGTGGAAACGCCCTCATCGGACAGGGTCGAGGGCTGGGAGAAGTCTAATCAATTACATTCCGCGGCAAAATGCGGTCTATTGCCGCGCGGCAAATTGTCACCTGATTTTCAGCACTAACCACAAAGAGCCATCGCCAACTCAGTACCCCTTTAGCGGGATGCGTAGCTGATTAACGTAAATTCTGCCTCAGGCCCGCGTTTGGGCCGCGTGGTTTTCAAGCTTGCCTTCGAAACGATGCGCGATATTTTGCATCGCTAGAATCAGCAACACCCCTGCCAAGATGAAGCTAATCTGCTGCAGCGAGGTTTTCAGATCGGTCTTGTGATGCAAAGAGGGAATCAAATCCGCAACCGCAATGTAAATAAAACTGGAGGCGGCAAGCGTCAGAAAATAGGGCAGGATATGATGCAAATCGCCCAGGCTGAAATAGGCCAGCATGCCGCCAATCACCGTCGCCAGACTGGCCAGTACGTTGTACAGCAAGGCTTTTACGCGCGTATAGCCACTATGCAGCAATATCGCGAAATCGCCGACCTCCTGGGGAATTTCGTGCGCGGCCACCGCCAGACTGGTAACGATGCCAAGCTGGACATCGGTCAAAAACGCCGCGCCGATCAAGACGCCGTCGACAAAATTATGGATGCTATCGCCCAGAATGATGAACATCCCCGCCACTCGGCGGCCATGGTCGTTATGAGTCTTGTGATCATGCTGATCGTCATGCGAATCTTCCCCGTGCGCCTCGCAGGCGTGGGAATGGCAATGCCGCCAGACCAGCAATTTCTCCAGGATAAAGAACAGCAGAATACCGGCCAATATCGTCGACGACAGCATAGGGATTTCATCCGCAGCCACATCTTCAAACGCATGCGGAATCAGCCCGCAAAATGCGCCGGTCAATAACGCCCCAATCGCAAAGCTGATACCGTGCGGTAACACCTGTTGCCTATGCTGTTCCGGCAGCAACAAAAACGCGCCAGCCGCCATGACACTGAGAATCCCGCCAATCGCGGTAAAAATTACGATCAATAACAACACACTCAAGATTAATCTCTCCAGATCAGGCTGGCCATGCGGCCGGTAGCGGCGCCGTCGCGACGATAGGAATAAAAACGCCGCTCATCGGCAACCGTACACAAATCGCCGCCGTAGATGTGCTCGACACCCAGCGCCGTCAATTGCAAGCGAGCCAGCCGGTAAATATCGGCCAGCCATTTGCCCGGACCAATGTCTTTAAATGCGCAGGCCGCCTTGGTCTCGGTGGTGAGGAAAGCCTCACGCACCTCGTCGCCGACTTCGAAATGAGCCGGCCCTATCGCAGGCCCCAGCCAAACCATCATTTCGCGGCAGCTCATAACCGCCAGGGTTTGCGCGATTACGCCTGCCTGCAAGCCTCGCCAGCCGGCATGAGCCGCACCAATCACGTCACCGCCATCGCCGCAAAATAGCACTGGCAGGCAATCCGCCGTCAGCACCGCGCAGACCGTGGCGACCTGATCGGTGTAGCTGGCATCCGCTTCTTCCAATTTATCAACCTGATCGGCTTTGACGACACGGGTGCCATGCACCTGTTGCAACCAAACCGGTTCCGCCGGCAGTTGCAGCATGTCGCGGATGATTTGCCGGTTGACCGTTACGTGCTCGGCAATGTCGTCGACGTGAGCGGCCGGATTCAGGCTGGCGTAAGATCCCGTACTGACACCGCCGCCACGCAGGGTGGTTGCCGCATGCACATGCGGCGGCAGCGGCCAATCAGGCTTGATCCAGTTCATTTTCTGCCAGCAACTGGATCAGGTTTTGCATGTCCTCGGGCATCGGCTGTTCCCATTCGCAATATTCGCCGGTTTCCGGGTGATCCAGGCCCAGTTTTGCGGCATGCAGGGCCTGGCGCTTGAAATTACGCAAGGCTTCGGCCAATGCCGGAGTGCAATCGGCCGGCATTTGAAATCGGCCGCCGTAGACCTGGTCGCCAACCAAGGGATAATGAATATGCGCCATGTGCACCCGAATCTGATGGGTGCGACCCGTTTCCAGCTTGACTCGAATCAAGGTATGGCGTTTGAAGCGTTGTTCCAAACGGTAATGCGTGACCGCCTCCTTGCCGTCGCGCCGCACCGCGTTACGCTTGCGATCGACAGGGTGTCTTCCTATCGGTTCATCGACGGTGCCGCCGGCGGTCATCCAGCCCTTCACCAGCGCCAGGTATTCGCGGTTGATCGTGCGTTCCTGCAATTGCTCGATCAGGCTGCTATGGGCCTGCAAGGTTTTGGCCACCATCAAAAGGCCACTGGTGTCCTTGTCGATGCGATGCACGATACCGGCGCGCGGCAAAGTATCCAGGCTGGGCGCATGATTCAGCAGCGCATTGACCAAGGTGCCGGTCCAGTTGCCGACCGCAGGATGTACGACCAGCCCAGCCGGCTTGTTGACGATCAACAAAGCATCGTCTTCGTAAACGATGTCCAGCGGGATATCTTCCGCATCATATTCCACCACCTGTTCGGCTTCGGCATCCAGTTCGATTTCCTCGCCGCCGTCCAGTTTATCGCGACCTTTCATCGGTTCGCCGTCGACCAGCACCCGGCCGGCCTTGATCCAGGTTTGCAGTTTGCTGCGGGAATAGTCGGGAAACATCTCCGCCAGACACTGATCCAGGCGCATGCCCGCCAATTCATCGGGAACCCTTGCCGTTAATATCGTCATAGTCGTTTTTAAGTTATACTCGCGGCCTTGGGCATTGCCTTTGGCCGCAAAAAACCCGCAATATTACAACGTGTTGTCTTTTCCATGCGATTACTTTTAGTAAAAACCGTTTTTATCGCCAGTTTAGTTTGGATCTTGCCGGGTTGCGAAGCCCTGAACGCCTTCACCAGCAAGGAAGACAACTCGGCCAAGGAAGACGAGTACGTCGGCTGGAACGATGCCAAGTTTCATCAAGAGGCGAAGGCTGCCCTGGACGACAAAAACTACCCCAAAGCCATCAAGCTCTATGAAGCGCTGGAGGCCCGCTACCCGTTCGGTGACTATGCGGCGCAGGCGCAACTCAACGTGGCATACGCGTACTACAAAAACGACGATCCCGAAGCGGCCTTGGCGGCGGCCGATCGCTTCATCAAGGTCAACCCCAGAAACCCGAACGTGGATTATGCCTATTATTTAAAAGGTCTGGTCAACTATAACCGCGGCATCGGCTTTCTGGATCGATTCCTGCCGACCGACGCGTCACAGCGTGATCCCGGCAATGCCAAGGATGCCTACGACAATTTTCAGGAATTGATTCAACGCTTCCCGCAAAGCAAATACGTGCCCGATGCCCGCTTGAGGATGGTGGCTTTGCGCAACAATATGGCGATGTATGAAGTTCATGTCGCCGATTTTTACATGCGCCGCAAGGCTTATGTCGCCGCTGTCAATCGCGCCAACCATATCATCAAGGAATACCAACGCACGCCGGCGGTACCCCATGCATTGCAAATCATGCAGGAAGCTTATAGCCAATTGGGCATGGACGATCTGGCGGCCGATGCCGAACGCGTATTCAAGTTGAATTATCCCAATGGCATACCCGTGGCCGATTACAAGGAAAAAACCCTCATGGAAGAAACCTGGGATGCGATGGGCATGGACAAATAAGGCTTGACTCGATTACTCGTTTTTCCAGCGGCAAGCGTGCTGTTGAGCTTCCCGGTAATGGTCGGCGCGCAGGAGCCACTGTTTCAAAACCGCTTTTTCACGCTATCACAAGGCAACGAGCTACTCTGCGCGACCAGTGAGCAACAATTCCTGCCCAGCGAGCAACTGGCCGGCATAATCCGTTTTTACGAGCAAGGCCATCCCAACCTGCGCCAGCAAGCCGTCGCGGTGCTAACCGATCACAAAGCCGCCGAACACCTGGCTGACTTGGCCGATTATCGGGAAGACTGCGCGGATAAGGCCTCGGTAGACTTGTGCATCCTGGAAAAATACTGGGGCGACAAGGATGCGGCTTGGCGAACGCTGGCGCTTTTTTACGACACTCGGACCGTGATCAAGCACAGCGAGGATTACCGCTATCAGGTAAAACGCTTCGAGGCCGATCATATTCGCGCATTCGAAAAAGCCATCCGCAAGATTCCGGCCTTTTTACGGCAAAACATCAGCAAGGCCAAACCGGTCGAAAATCTGGATCAGGAAATCGCCGGCAAGCCGACCGCGATGCAGGAATTGATCCGCGACGCCTATCAGGAAGATTACAACACCAGCATCTGGCAGGATCATACCCATCCTTTGACCTTTACGCCCGGCATAGGCTTTCGCTCGCAAACCGTTGCCCAGGTATTCAGTGGACAAAATCTGATCGTGTTCACGGTGAAGGAATTCGATAAAGGCAAAGAAGGCGGGGTTTACCGCGACATTGGCGTCCAATATCTGGTGGATTTTCGTCTGCCCATCGTCGTGCATGAAATCGCCCATACCATAGACAATTTTCATTTCTGGAACGGCGAGGACGATCTGTACTTTTTCTATAAGTACCACAAGATTTCCAACGACGAACAGATCATGAAAATCATCGCCGAGGCCAAGTTGGCGTTGTGGCCGTCAAAGTGGTTCGAGGCCTTCGAATATTTGCCGGAGATCAACGATGGCCGCTACGATGGCAATACGCAGGAAAAACTGGCCGAGCTGGTCGCGCAATACATCCTGATTCCGGAGCGTCTGCAACAAAGCGCGCCGGCAGCCTATCAATGGTTGCGCCAGGAGGTATTCCGCGGCATCGAATACCGGGGCTACGACACCTGCCCCACGCCGCTGACCAAACCCTTGTCGTGGTGGCAAAGGCATGCGAGTGGTAAACTGCTCGGACGCTGATTTTCAGGATACAGACATGGGCTTTGCACTGGAACAAGACAAGCATTACACCTACCGCGATTACCTGACCTGGCCGGACGATTTTCGTTGTGAATTGATCGACGGCAAAATCTACCTGATGACGCCGGCACCGTTATTGGCGCATCAGGACGTGGCTGGCGAGATATTCACGCAGGCTAAACTGGCGCTACGAGGCAAATCGTGCCGCGCCTTCATCGCGCCGGTCGACGTCCGCCTGCCATCGCCTGCCGAAGCCGACGAAAATACCGATGTCGTCGTGCAACCCGACGTATTCGTGGTGTGCGATGTCGGCAAGCTCGACCGGCGTGGGGTGCGCGGCGCGCCGGATTGGGTGGTGGAGGTGCTGTCACCGTCCACCGCCGGCAAGGATCAAATCGAAAAGCGCCGGATTTATGAACGTCATGGCGTTTTGGAATACTGGCTGGTGCATCCAACCGACCGGATTTTGACCATTTACCGTCTAATTAATGGCGAATTCGGCAAACCCGATATTTACCCGCTGGAGGAACAGACGCCGGTGGCTGTTCTGCCCGGCGTGACGATAGACTGGAACGAACTGGCGCCTTATTTGCGTGATGACGACCTCTGATACCATGAAAAAAAATCAACTCAATCCTTTGCAAGCGCAGTTGTTGAAATCCGGCCTGGCCAGCGAAGCCAAGGCCAGGGAAGCCAAGACGGAGAAGCGCAAACAGGACAAACTGAAACGCAATAACGGTGTCGACATCGTCGATGAGGTGAAGCTCAGTGCCGAGCAGGCGCGCCAACTACAAGCCGAGCGCGACCGGGAACTGAACCGGCAGCGCAAACTGGCTGAAGAACAAAAAGCCCTGGCCGCGCAAATCAAGCAAATCACCGAGCTCAATCGCATCGCGCAGGATGCCAACGGCCTGGCCTATCAGTTCAACCACGACAACAAGGTCAAAACCGTTTATGTCAACGACAAGGCGCGCGAAGCCTTGATCAACGGCCGCGCCGGCATCATCCATCTGGCGTCCGGCTATGAAATCGTCCCGGCGGAAATTGCCCGCAAAATTCAAGGTCGTGACGTGCATAGCGTCATCGTGCTGAATCAGCCAACACAAGACATCGCCGTGTCCGACGATCCCTACGCGGCCTATCAGATTCCCGACGATTTGATGTGGTGATGCCCCCTCGTTCGCGCTTCTCCACCTAGCCTTTGCCAGCCATGCAGCAATATTTGGATTTATTAAAAACACTACTCGAACAAGGTCAGCAAAAAGGCGACCGCACGGGTAGCGGCACCTTGTCGATTTTCGGCCATCAGATGCGCTTCAATCTGGCCGACGGTTTTCCGCTGGTGACCACCAAAAAAGTTCACCTGAAATCCATCATCCATGAGCTACTGTGGTTTTTGCAAGGCGATACCAACATCGCTTACCTAAAACAAAACGGAGTGACGATTTGGGACGAATGGGCCGACGCAAACGGCGAACTTGGCCCTATCTATGGCGCGCAATGGCGCAATTGGCCGACCGGCAACGGCGAAAGCATCGATCAGATTGCGCAAGTCGTCGAGCAAATCAAACACACGCCGAATAGCCGCCGCATGTTGGTTTCGGCCTGGAATGTGGCGGATCTGCCTGACGAGTCGCAATCGCCGCAAACCAATGTCGCCAACGGCAAAATGGCCCTGGCGGCCTGTCATGCCCTGTTTCAGTTTTACGTCGCGCCGGCGACCAGCCCTGGCAAAGCTGGCAAGCTTTCGTGCCAGTTGTACCAGCGCAGCTGCGACACGTTTCTGGGGCTACCCTTCAATATCGCCAGCTACGCCTTGTTGACCCATATGTTGGCCCAGCAATGCGATCTCGAGGTGGGCGATTTCATCTGGACCGGTGGCGACGTACATTTGTATCTGAACCATGTCGAACAGGCCAAGTTGCAACTTGGCCGAGAACCTTTCCCCATGCCGCGCCTGCGCATCAGACGCAAACCCGCCTCGATTTTCGACTACCGATACGACGATTTCGAGATGGAAAACTACCAGAGCCATCCCGCCATCAAAGCGCCGATTTCGGTTTGAGACTGGCAGGTAATGCTTGTTACACGCCAATTATTCACGCGCCTTACCATGACAAAATTTGAGCAAATATTCGAACACATACTGACGCATTATCGCGGCCTATTCGCCACCGTTTTCCTGCTGCCTATTTCAGCAATCTATGGCCTGTACGCCGGCTTGCGCAATTGGCTGGCTTTTCGCCTGAACAGCGCGCCCAGCAAGCACGAGACCAGGGTAGCAGCCGTCATAAGGCAAATCGAGGACTGGAAAAGTCAAGGCGCGCAACAAAAGCTATGTACCGCAAGATCGGGCTGGAAAACCATGAGCGAGCTGGTCCCCAAATACAAGCTTTCTCATCGCAAGATCGATGTCGGCCTTTACGACATCCTCGAAATCGACGAACGGCGGCAAATCGTCCGTGTGGAGCCCTTGGC
Organism: Methylomonas rapida; assembly: GCF_024360925.2. Classification (NCBI taxonomy): domain Bacteria; kingdom Pseudomonadati; phylum Pseudomonadota; class Gammaproteobacteria; order Methylococcales; family Methylococcaceae; genus Methylomonas; species Methylomonas rapida. The sequence continues at coordinate 4,476,589 of NZ_CP113517.1, forward strand.
GACCATGGGCCAGATTTCGCGCGATCTGATCTCCCGCGGCTGGACCCTGCCCGTGGTGCCCGAGCTGGATAGCTTGACGGTTGGCGGCTTGATCATGGGATTTGGGGTGGAGACCAGCAGCCATAAATACGGCCTGTTTCAAAATATCTGCCTGTCTTTTGACATCGTCACGGCGGAAGGCAAGCAGTTAACGTGCAGCCCTTCGGAAAATGCCGATTTGTTCTACCAGATCCCATGGAGCCATGGCACCTTGGGCTTTCTGGTCGCCGCCGAATTGAAAATCATACCGGTGAAAAAATACGTGCGGATTCATTATCAACCGGTCTACAGCCTGGATGACATGGTCGACCTGTTCGAGCAGGCATCCCGCGATACCGAAAACCATGATTTCGTGGAAGGGCTGGTTTATGGCCGCGACCAGGCCGTCATCATGACCGGCCTCTTTGTCGATGGCGTGGCGTCTGATGGGGCTTTGAATGCCATAGGCCGCTGGTATAAACCCTGGTTTTACAAGCATGTCCAAACCTACCTGGCGCAAAGAAAAGAGGGCGTCGAATATCTGCCGGTACGGCATTATTTCCACCGGCATACCCGCGGTTACTTTTGGGCCATGGAAGAAATCATTTCTTTCGGTAATCATCCGCTTTTCAGGGCCTTACTGGGCTGGGCCTTGCCACCACGCATCGAATTGTTGAAATACACCGAAACCGAGACCACCCGGCGGCTGCGGGAAAAGTTTCATGTGGTGCAGGATATGCTGGTGCCTATCCGCTATCTGAAAAAGTCCCTGGCGTATTTCGACGAGCATTTCCAGCTCTATCCCCTATGGCTTTCCCCGATGGCGATCAAGGATAATGGCGGAAGGCACGGTTTCGTTCACCCATTCATCAGCAAAGAAGGCACAATGGACGAGCTGTATGTGGACATTGGCGCCTACGGTACGCCGGCCAAGGCTGGATTCGATAATGCCGTCGCCCTTCCAGCGCTGGAAAAATTCGTCATCGAACATTCGGGTTACCAGGCCTTGTACGCGAGGACTTTCATGTCCAGAGAGGACTTCAGGACCATGTTCGATCATACAAATTACGACCTGTTACGGGAAAGACTGCCCTATTGCCGGCAAGCCTTCGATGAGGTATATGACAAGGTTTCTACAAAAGGCCGCTGCTCCCCGGTCGAGATGCGGAAGCTGGAAAAGGCGGGTTGAATACTGCTGGGCATGAACATAGAAACATTTGGCCCATAGGGGTCGGGTTCTGCAAATTACCAAGATCGAGTAAGACTACGATGAACACCGAAAACACCGTTTCAGCGCACAAAGAACCACCCAAAATGCCTGGCGCGTGGCCGCTATTGGGGCACATGCTCGAATTCGGCAAAAATCCTTTTGCCTACATGACGAAGCTTAGAAATTCGCTGGGCGAAATCGGCGAATTTCGCATGTTTCATCAAAAAATGGTCTTGCTGACCGGCCCCGAAGCGAATGAGGCTTTTTTTCGCGCACCCGACGCTCAATTGGATCAAAGCCAGGCCTACAAGATCATGACGCCCATTTTCGGCAAGGGCGTGGTATTCGATGCGCCGCCGCATAAAAAAGACCAGCAATTAAAAATGCTGATGCCGGTGTTGCGTGACAAGCCGATGCGGGGCTATGCCCAAGTGATCGTGCAGGAAGTCGAACAGATGATTGCCGACTGGGGTGAGACCGGCGAAATCGATTTGCTGGAGTTCATGAAAGAACTCACCATTTACACCTCCAGCCACTGCCTGCTGGGCGATGAATTCCGTTACGAATTGAACGAAGAATTTGCCAAAATTTATCATGATCTTGAAAAAGGCGTGAATCCGCTGGCTTTCGTGTTTCCCTATTTGCCCCTGCCGGTGTTTCGCCGCCGCGACAAGGCCCGGGCCAGACTGCAGGCATTGGTCACCGGCATCATTGCCAAAAGGGCGCAGAAAGCGGAAAAAAGCGAAGACGCCTTTCAAATGCTGATAGATGCCCAATATGACGACGGCAGCCGTTTAACGCCCCATGAAATCACCGGCATGTTGATCGGCACCATCTTCGCCGGGCATCACACCACGGCGGGCACAGCCGCCTGGACCCTGCTGGAATTGGCCCGGAGGCCTGAATACATGCACGCGGTTCTGGCTGAATTGGACGCGCAGTTCGGCGTCGACGGCGAAGTCACCTTTCAAGCCTTGCGCGAAATCCCGCTACTGGAAAATGTGATCAAGGAAGTGCTGCGCCTGCATCCGCCCTTGATATTCCTGATTCGCAAGGTGATGCAGGATTTTCACTTCAAGGATTACACTGTCAAGGCCGGAAAATACGTGTGCGCCTCCCCGCGCGTATCGCATCGCATCGCCGAGGTTTTCCCGGAGCCGGAAAAGTTCGACCCGGATCGCTATTCGGATACGCGCCAGGAAGATGCCAAGCCCTTCAGCTGGATTGCGTTCGGCGGCGGCAAACACAAATGCAGTGGCAATGCCTTTGCGATGTTGCAACTCAAAGCCATTTTCAGCATCCTGCTACGCCGCTATACCTTCGAGCTGATCGACGCTGCGGATAATTATCAGGACGACTTCACCCAGATGGTGGTGCAGCCAGTCTCTCCTTGCCGCGTACGTTACCTCAAGCGCGTCGCCATTGAAGAAAGTGCTGGCGAGTCACTACGCAATGATAGCCAGGAAACCGCGCACGCAGGCCCCGGTTTTCGGATCATCATCGATAGGGAGCTGTGCCAGGGCCATGCCACCTGTATGGCGGAAGCCCCCGAGTTGTTCAAAGTGGACGCTGCCGGTAACTTGACCGTGTTACAAGAAAATCCGCCCCTGGATTTGCTGGCCAAAGCCAGGCAAGCCGAAAAATATTGCCCGAGCAAGGCAATCAAAATTGATCTGAATTAAAAACCCTAAGAGCGCAAGCATGACAGCATATCCCCGAGCAGAACTTGAAGAAATGGTTGAACGCTGGTTGCAAGCCAACCGCGACGCCGAACAGGAAGGCAACTGGGCCAAACATTTAGGCCCGCTGTATACGGACAATGCGGAATACCGCTGGAATATCGGCCCAAACGAAGAATTTGTCGCGAGCAACCGTAAAGAGATCGAAGAATGGGCTTTAGGGGTGCAAATGGAAGGTTTTGAAGCATGGCGCTACCCTTACCACCGCATTTTGATCGATGAAAAACAGGGCGAGGTCATAGGTTTATGGCGACAAGTGTCCCCGGCGCTCAGAGAAGACGGCAGCCATTATGAAGTGGCCGGCATAGGCGGTTCCTGGTTTCGTTATGGCGGCAACTATCAATGGGAATGGCAACGCGATTTTTTTGATTTGGGCAATGTGAAAGCCCTGTTTTTTGAACTGGCCGCCGATGGCAAGCTGGACCCTGCCGTCAAAAGAAAAATAGGCAAACTGGCCAAAGGGCAATTGCTCCCCGGCCATCGCCGCTTGCGCCAGCCGCCCAGTGCATGGCAAAAGTTCAAAGGCTTTATGGCCATGGTTCGGATTGCACTGTTTAATCGCTAGTCTGGAAGCTGGAATTGGCGATGGCCGGCTGGACGGCGTTGTTAATCAATAGTTATGCCGCTTTGCGCTGATTCGCGCGGAAAACACCAATAAAACCAAGTCTCTGTTGAACCACCAACCCCACCCGATAAAAGATTTATGCTGCATGTAAACCCAAGCTGGAAAAACTGGCAACTGCTGACTGATAAAGGCCGGCAAATCTGGGCATTCAAGCCCCGCTCAAATAATATCAATGAGCATTTACAAAATGCCGATGATATTACAGACCAGGAAATCGCCCAGTTTGCCGTGGATTTTCAGTTTGAAAAAGCCATCAATCCGAATTCCGGCGACAAGGTCTTCAGGAACGCCGCCATCAATGCCAAGTTCAAGGCATTCGCCGGCCAGATGCCGCAGGCGGACAACCCCGCACAGCAAAAAGTCATAGCTTCGCTGGTCAAGGGCATGAACTATTTCGCGTGTTTGCAAAGCGAAGACGGGCATTGGCCCGGTGACTACGGCGGTCCGTTATTCCTGTTGCCCGGCCTGTTGATCGCGTCCTATCTTGCCGATACGCCGTTTCCCAAAGCACACCGGGAAATGATGCAGCTTTATTTATTCAATCACCAAAACCAGGACGCCGGGTGGGGCATGCATATCGAAGGCGAATCGACCATGTTCGGCACCGTCATGCAATATGTGTCCTTGCGCCTTCTGGGTGTCGACAAAGATCATCCGCAACTGGCAAAAGCCCGGACCTGGATCAAGGACAATGGCGGCGCCACCGGCATTCCGTCCTGGGGAAAATTTTATCTGGCCGTGTTGAACTGTTATGACTGGCAGGGTTTCAACAGCCTGTTTCCGGAAATGTGGTTATTCCCCAAATGGCTGCCGGTGCATCCCTGGCGTTACTGGTGCCACAGCCGCATGGTGTATCTGCCGATGGCTTATTGCTATGCCGAGCGCATTAAGGCGCCTGAAAATGAGCTGATCTTGTCGTTGAGAGAAGAAATCTACAGCGAAGATTTCGCCGCCATTGATTGGCCCAAACAGCGCAATGCGGTGTGTGAAAAAGACTGCTACACCACGCCGTCACCGGTATTGAAGTGGATGAATTTCTTCACCAATAACTACGAAAAATTCAAATGCGCCTGGTTGCGGAAAAAGTCCACGGACTACATTTTGAGCTATCTGAATGCCGAGGATGAGCAAACCGACTACATCAACATAGGCCCGGTCAATCAGGCCATCAATTCGATTTGTATCTGGCATGCCTACGGCAAGGATTCAATCCAGTTCAAAAAACATGTCGAGCGCTGGTATGACTATTTGTGGGTTGCCGAAGACGGCATGAAAATGAACGGCTACAACGGCTCACAGCTTTGGGATACGGCCTTTGCCAGCCGCGCCATGCTGGAAAGCGACCTGGGCAAACTGTTTCCGGAAACGATTGCCAAAAGCTACCGGTTTATCGAGCTGTCGCAAATCAGAACCGAACACGCGACTCATGCCGAGTTTTTCCGCCATCCGATGATAGGCAGCTGGCCGTTTTCGACGGCGGAAAACGGCTGGCCGGTGGCGGATTGCACCGCTGAAGGCTTGAGCGCCACCTTGGCCATTCACCACTCGGGGCTGGTTGAACCCGCGATCGATGAGCAGCGCATCAAGCAGGCCGTCGACGTGATTCTGTCGTATCAAAATACCGATGGCGGCTGGGCGACCTACGAACTGACCCGCGCGCCGAAATGGCTGGAAAAACTCAATCCATCGGAGGTCTTCGCCGACATCATGATCGATTATTCCTGGACCGAATGCACGGCCGCTTGCGTGATTTCCTTACTGGAAATTCAGGACATTTATCCTGACTTCAAAAACATGGAGATTCGTAAAGCCATTAGCGCGGGACTCGACTTCATTGTTAAACAACAAAAAGCGGATGGCTCCTGGTATGGCGGCTGGGCGGTCTGTTTCACCTACGCCACCTGGTTTGGGGTGGAAGCGCTCAGCCGGGCAAAAGGCAAAGGCTATTATGATGACAGAATCATTACGGACAGCATGAATAAAGCCTGTACGTTTTTGCTGGCCAAGCAAAAAGCCGATGGCGGCTGGGGCGAAACGTTCAAGTCCTGTTCGACCCTGGTCTACAGCGAAGCCAAGTCCTCGCAAGTCGTCAATACCGCCTGGGCCTTGCTGGCATTGATGACGGCGGATTTTCCTGATAAAACTGTCATCGAAAAGGGTGTTAATCTGCTACTAAGCCGACAAACCGAACTCGGCGATTGGCCGCAAGAAAATATTTCAGGTGTTTTTAATTATAACTGCATGATTACCTATGCCAATTATAGGAATATATTCCCCCTCTGGTCATTGAGTCGGTACTATAGCCGTTATGTTAGAAATGCAGTTTAAAATATGTACATCAAATCGCGCATTATGAAATCAGAGTTCGATATTTGCATTATCGGCGCAGGCATGGCGGGTGCCACCATTGCGGCTTATCTGGCCCCCAAGGGCATTAGAATTGCTTTGATAGATCATTCCTACGAAGAAAAAAAACGTATCGTAGGCGAATTACTGCAGCCTGGCGCCGTGTTGTCGCTCGAGCAAATGGGCCTCAAGCATTTACTGACAGGATTCGAGGCACAGACCGTCGACGGATACGCGCTGCTACAAAACGACGAAAAAACCACCATTTCGTATCCTTCTCCGTACAAGGGCATGGGCTTGCACAATGGCCAGTTTTTACAACGCATCCGCGCATCCGCCTTGCAGAATGCCACGGTCACGCAAATACAAGGCAAGGCTTTGCATCTGCTGGAAAATGAACGGAATGAAATCATCGGCGTTAGCTACCGGGAATCGCTGACGTCCCAAATCAAATCGATTCACGCACCCTTGACCATTACCAGCGACGGCTTCTTTTCGAATTTTAGAGAGGACCTGACCAATAACGAAAAGACCGTGACGTCTTATTTTATCGGCCTGATCCTGAAAGACTGCGAAATGCCTTTTCCAAGGCATGGCCATGTGTTTTTATCCGGGCCGACCCCTTTCATTTGTTATCCGATTTCCGATAACGAAGTCCGGCTATTAATCGATTTTCCCGGCAATCAAATGCCTAGAAAGCAGTTTTTGCAAGCGCACTTGGATGTCAATGTGACGCCGTACATTCCCTCGAGCATGCTTGCCAGTTACCAGCAAGCCTTGCAGGAAGGGGGATTCAAGGTCATGCCGAACCACTACATGGCGGCAAAACCCATCATCCGTAAAGGCGCGGTGATGTTGGGTGATGCGCTTAACATGCGCCACCCATTGACCGGCGGCGGCCTGACCGCGGTATTCTCCGACATCCAGATCTTGAGCAACCATTTATTATCCATGCCCAATTTCGATAACACCGATTTGATACACGAAAAAATCGAAGCCTATTACCGCGACAGGCAAAACGCCAATGCCAACCTCAATATACTGGCCAACGCGTTGTACGCGGTGATGTCCAACGATTTGCTCAAATCGGCCGTATTCAAATACCTGCAACGCGGCGGAGCAAACGCGCAGGAATCGATTGCTTTTTTGGCCGGGCTTAACAAGAAACATTATTCCTTGATCAAACAATTCTGTTTTTTGGTGGTATTCGGCGCCGGCAATTTGCTACGTCATAGTATTTTGAATGTTCCCAAAGCGATAAAGCTACTGGCGGATGCATTTACCATCATCAAGCCCTTGATAAAAAACGAGCTTCCGTTAGCAGTACTTTTTAATGCGCCACTCGAAAAAATAAAATTCCTAGCTCACGCCGGTTATGGCTCGAGGCGGCAGGGATGTGATGTTTAACCGCATTTTTCGATCGAGATGATTACGCCATCCATCAGCAGAAGATAGCGCAAGCAACGATACTCCGCCCTTTTCAAGCGCTAGAGTGGATCATGATAACGCTTGCTCAAACCACTGCCCCCAACCGCCGACCCCATCACCCTTCATGAACATAGCTCTACGTACCGCTAAAATCGCCGAATTTTGCGCTCGAAATCCGTGGCTGATATTGGGAACAGCCTTGATGCTGTCACTACTGGCCGGTTGGGCAACGCTGCAATTGCCGATTCACACGTCGCGTCAGGCCTTGCTGCCACAAAACACTGAAGTGACGCAGCGATTCAACGCGTTCCTGAAAAACTTCGGCGCGGCATCCGATCTGATGGTGGTTCTGGAAGGGGCGCCACGGGAGGAATTGGAAGCCTTTGCCGACCAACTCGCCGTCAAATTGCGGCAAGAACCCGAGATCGGGCAAGCGACCTCCCGTCTGGACATGACATTCTTCCTGGATCACGCTTATCTGTTGTTACCTCCAGACGGCCTGGACAAGTTGGCACAACTGGCGAAGCAACCCATCCTCCCGAGCGGTGGACTCGAAGCCAACCTGAGCCGGGCGTTGGCCTGGAGCAAAGACCATCCTTCGTTGGGCGGAACCGAAACTGATCTACAAACCGCTGAAGCCAGCCTGAACCTGACGTTATTTTTACTGGACGAATGGCAGCGCTGGTTGTCCGCCGAAACGCTTCCCGCCAGTCTGGACTGGAATAGGCTGCTCGCAAGCCATGGTGCAAGCGGCATGTCCGACGGCTACTTTGCCTCGCACGATGGCCGCATGCTGTTCTTGTTCGTGCATCCGAAAAATCCTTCGGGCGATTTCCAAAGCCTGGGACCCTTCGTCGACAAGGTCAAACTGGTTGCCTCGGCCTTGGCCGAACAAGCCAAAATCGCCGGACGCGTCCCGCCTACCCTGGGTCTGACTGGCCTGCCCGCGATCGAGTACGAGGAATACGTCAACATTCAAAAGGACGTCAGGATGGTGACAATCACCTCCGCCGGCCTGGTCGCCGCCTTGATCCTGCTGGTTGTCAGGAGCCTGCGTTGGGCCGTGCTGATTTTCCTGCCCATGGGCTTGGGCGTGCTGTGGAGTTTGGGTCTTGCCCTGATTAGCGTCGGTCACCTGACCATCATCACCGCTACCTTGATCGCGATTATGTTCGGCCTGGGGGCGGATTACGGCATCTTCACCTCATCCCGCATCGCCGAAGAGCGAAGACTGGGCAAGCCGTTGGTGGAAGCCATCGGCATCGGCATCGGCTCATCCTTCATTCCGGTGCTGACGGCAGGCGGCGCCTCGCTGTTGATCTTTGGCGCGTTGATTAGCGTGGACTTTCCGGGCTTTGCCGAACTGGGCATGGTCGCGGCCACGGGTGTACTGATGGTCTTGCTCAGCACATGGTTGGTGCAACCGGCGCTTTACGCCTTGCTGCCGCCAAAATTGAAAGCCCTGCCCGCGCCAGCTGGAAATCCCCCGCCGCGTGCTCGCAACTCGAGACAGGCCGGACGCCCCAAGCCAATCGTATTGATTCTCACCATAAGCATCGCGATTGCTTGCGCAGTTTTCGGCGGTCTGAAAGGACTGGCCATTCCGTTCGACTACGACGTGCTGGCGATGTTGCCGGTGGATTCCCAGGCCGCCTATTATCAACGCCGCATGGTGGCGGAAAGCGACTACCAGTCCGAGGTCATCATTTTCACCGCCAAGGACATGACCGAAGCCAGACGTATTCATGACGAGGCGGGCAAATTCAAGACGATTGCCCAAGTGCAATCGCCAACCCAGCTGTTTCCCATTGACGCCGACGAACGACTCGGCAAGGCCGTCGACATTGGCGATTCTTTCGCCCGGACAGACTATCTCAATCAGGTGGCCGAACTTTCCGCCGCGGGCTTGTCGGCAAAATCGTATACGTCATTGCAGGCGCTATTGGAAAACGCTCCTGCCATTCTGGACGAAGCCCAGGAGCAGGCCTTCTCTGCCGGCCATGCCTCGTTGGTCGAAAGTTTGGAGAAAATCCGCGAACGCCTGTCGAGCATCTCCGAAAAGCTCGCCGCCGATGGCGAACAAGGCCGGCTGCGTAGCGAAAGTTTCTTGCGCGCCTTGCTATCTGGCGCGGATGCCGGACTCAAAGTCATCGACGGTTGGCAGCAGGCTAAATCCCTTACCCCTGAACAGTTGCCGCCGGCCCTGCGTGACCGTTTCTTTGCCGCTGACGGCAGTATCGCTGTCTATGCCTTCCCGGCAAAAACCGTGTACGATCCGGATAATCTGGCCGCGTTGATACAAGATGTCTATAGCATATCGCCAGAGGCGACCGGCTTTCCGACCACTCACCAGGCGTTTTCCAAAGCAGTCGTCGACGGCTTCACCCGCGGAACGCAGCTGGCCTTGGCGCTATGCCTGCTCTGGATCATGCTGGTGACGCGCAGCATGCGTGGTTTTACGCTGGCCGCGCTGCCCTTGCTGGTGGGAGGCGGCTGGATGCTGGGACTGATGGCACTGAGCGGCATTCAGTATAATTACGCCAACATCGTGGCATTGCCCTTGGTGATCGCGCTGGCAGTGGATTATGGCGTCTGGTTCAGTTACCGCTGGAACGAATTGAAAAATCTGAGCCCCCTGCAAGTCAGTCTGACTGCCGGCAAGGCCATTGGCCTGGCTGCCGGCACAACCCTGGCCGGCCTGGGAGCCATCACGCTGGCCAGCTACCGGGGCGTGTCCTCTCTGGGCTTGGGCATCACCATAGGATTATTGTGCTGCCTGGCCGCAACCTTTTTCGTGGCTCCGGCCATCGGACAATTACTGGATTCGAAGAGAAAACCCTGATGCGAAAAACTTACCTGCTCATTCTTGCCTGCTTGCTACCCACCTACGTGGCAACCGCCGCGCCCAATCCCGAAACGATCGTGGTGTGCTACCCCGGCGCCGCCGTCAATGTCAAAGATGCCAACGGAGCGATGACCTCGATGCTGAGGGTGGTCGAACGCGTCGGCGAATGGCAGGAAAACAGCTTCAACAGCCTTTTCACGACCAAAACCGACGAATGCCGGAAACAAATAGCCGAGCAAAATCCAAGGTTCGCCATCACCTCGTTGGGCCTCTATTTGGAATTGCGCAACCAATACAATTGGCAGCCGGTGGTACAACCCAAGATCAAAGGCCGCACCAGCGAGCGCTACCGGTTAATGGTCCAGAAGGATCAGTATCGGAGTCTGGACGAGTTGAAAGGAAAGAGCCTGGGCGGTACGGTATTGGAAGAGCCGGCCTTCATCGGCAAGATAGTCTTTGCCGGCAGGTACGATCCCTCGAATTTCTTCGCGCTAAAAAACTCCAATCAGGCCATCCGGGCTTTGCGTGCGCTGGACAAAGGCGAACTGGATGCGGTCATGTTGAACGAGCAACAATTCGGTGCCTTGGACTCGCTGCATTTGCAGACGCCTCTGGTAGCTCTCTTCACATCCGAGGAAATCCCGTTGATGGGCGTGGTGGCCAATAGCGCCATGACGACGGCGGAAGAGAGGGCTCGTTTCGGCAAGGCCCTGGAAGGCATGTGCACCGATGCGGAGGGCAAAAAATTATGCGACCTGTTCGGCGTGGAATCCTTCGTCGGCGCGGATCAGACGGTATTCGAGCCCATGATCAAGCTGTGGACGGAAGGGAATTAAGGCTTTGCGGATATTACCCATCCTTTCGGCGGTCCCGATGATACTCGTTCTGACGAGCTGCGCCGGCCTACACCAAGACCAGGTCCGGTTCGATCGCCTGACCGACTGTCCTCAACAAACCGCCGCAGACCTGATGGCGCAAGCGCATGAAATCGGTTCGTCCAGCGAAAACCTAGTCCTGGAATGCGCACTGACCGTCCTTCGCGATACCGCGGATGCAGCGGCGATTCGTAGTGCGCTCGGCGGTCGTATCGCCCTGCTTCTGGCTGAACGCGAAGTCAACCCCGAAAAACGCGAGAAGCTGGCCGCCGAAGGTGTTCGCTTTGCCGAAGCGGCTTTGGCGCATGGCGGGAATGAAGACGGCGCGGTGCACTATTATCTGGCAGCCAACCTGGGTTTGGCGGTGCGTGAACATCTCACGCTGGCCGTGGAAAACCTCGATCGGCTGGAAAACGGGATGAAACGGGCGCTAGCACTATCGCCGGCGATTGACCATGGCGGCCCGCTTCGTCTATTGGGAGCACTCTATCTGCAAGCCCCGCCATGGCCCCAAGGCATAGGCGACCTGGACAAGGCCTTGGAATTGCTGAAAAAGGCGGTCGCGGACTACCCCGAACATCCGATCAATCGCTTATTCTATGCGCAGGCGCTTTGGCACGACGGCAGTGACGCCAGCATGGACCAAGCAAGAGCCGAATTTGCCATGGGGAAAAAGCTATTGGCCGAGGGACAGTGGGGCTACAGCAAGGCCGCCTGGGAAAAAGAGTTCGCGGCATTTGCCCAGGAATTTATGGAAACCGACTGAGCGATGGTATCGTGCAGCCGCCGACGATTGCATCCGTCCCCTTTGGTTTTCTAAGTCAATCCGCAAAGCCGAACCATGGCTGGCCGAACTCTCCAAGGCGGTTGCAGAGCGAGCCACCTCGACCCGTCTGCAAAAACCGGTAGGCGCTGCGACTACTGGCCTTCTTCGCTTTCATCCTCCTCTTTGCTAATCTCTTCCAGCGCCAGCTTATCCAGCAAGCCTCCGGCTTTCGGGGCGGTGGCCGAGCCCAGTCCTTCGCTGAGATTGATCTTTAATTTCAGGTTGTTGGGCGAGTCGGAGTTGCGCAGGGCTTCTTCCAATGAAATGACGCCGCTTTTGTAAAGCTTCAGCAAATGGCTGTCGAAGGTCTGCATGCCGATATTCTCGGATTTTTCCATGGCCTCCTTGATCGCGTGCACCTCGCCTTTCTGGATCAAATCGCTGACCAGTTTGGTGCCCAGCAAAATTTCGATCGCCGCGACACGCTTGCCATCGACGGTTGGCACCAGGCGCTGTGAAACGAAGGCTTGCAGATTCAGCGACAAATCCAACAGCAATTGATTGCGGCGCTCCTCCGGAAAGAAATTGATGATTCGATCCAAGGCCTGGTTGGCGTTGTTGGCGTGCAAGGTCGACAGGCACAAATGGCCGGTTTCGGCGAAGGCCAGGGCATGTTCCATGGTTTCCTGACTGCGAATCTCGCCGATCAAAATCACGTCCGGTGCCTGGCGCAGGGTGTTTTTCAACGCATCCTCGTAACTCAAGGTATCGACGCCGACTTCGCGCTGGTTGACCAGTGATTTTTTATGCGGATGCACGTATTCGATCGGGTCTTCGATCGTAATGATGTGCCCGGACGAGTTGCTGTTGCGATGGTCGATCAAGGCCGCCAGCGAGGTGGATTTGCCGGAACCCGTGCCGCCGACGAACAGAATCAGTCCGCGTTTTTCCATGATCTTGTCTTTCAGTATCTGCGGCAAACCGAGTACATCGGCATTGGGAATGTCGACCTTGATGTTACGTATCACCAAAGCATAGGAGTTGCGCTGCTTGAAAATATTGACCCGAAAACGGCCGATGCCGGGCTCGGAAATGGCCAGATTCATTTCCGGTACATGTTCGAAGCTGCTGCGCTGATCGTTGTCCATAATGGCGTTGGCGATTTCTTTCAGGCGCTCGTTGGTCAACTTGATGTTTTCTATAGGCTTCAAGGTGCCTTGGAATTTGGCGGCGGGTGGCGCTCCGTTGGTCAAATAAAGGTCGGAACCGTCGTGCTGCACCAATATTTTCAGATAATCTTTGAATTCCATGGACAAATGCGGGTATGAGTGAAAGTTACTTCAAGTTTAGAGGAATCGCTCGCCAAGTTGAAGCCGGTAAAGCCGAGCGGCAATGACGTATAATAGAATGTTTTATCTAAAGTACGTGTGTTTTTGCAGTTATGAATCAACAACGAAAAGCGGTGGCGCTGATTTCCGGCGGCCTTGATTCCATGCTGGCGACCAAGGCCATCCTGGAGCAAGGTATCCATGTCGAGGGTATCAATTTTTTTACCGGATTTTGTGTCGAGGGTCACACTCACGCCATCCGCAAACAGGATTCGGACAAACCCAAACGCAACAATTCGTTGTGGGTGGCCGAGCAACTGGGCATCAAACTGCATATCATCGACATCATCGAAGAATACAAACAAGTGCTGTTGAATCCCAAGCACGGCTATGGCGCCAATATGAACCCGTGTCTGGACTGCAAGATTTTCATGGTCAACAAGGCCAAGCAATGGATGCGGGAAAACGGCTTCGATTTCATCATTACCGGCGAAGTGGTCGGCCAACGGCCGATGTCGCAACGCAAGCAGACCATGCCCATCGTCGCCGCCGAATCCGGCGCCGACGATTTATTGGTTCGGCCCCTGTCCGCGCAGAACTTGCCGGCCACGCTGCCGGAACGGGAAGGCTGGATCAGCCGCGACAAAATGTTCGGCTTCAGTGGCCGATCGCGCAAACCGCAAATGGCATTGGCCAAGCAATTCGGCTTCAGCGATTATGCACAGCCGGCTGGCGGTTGCTGTTTCCTGACCGACGAAGCTTATTCATTGAAGTTGGTCGATTTGTGGAAAGCCCGTGGCAAACGGGATTACGATCTGGACGACGTGATGCTGCTCAAGGTGGGCCGCCATATTCGCCCCAAGCCGCATTTCAAGATCATCGTCGCCCGCGAGGACGGCGAAGCGCGCTTCATGAGCGGCTATAAAAAAGATTTCATGAGCATGAATTGCGCCAGTCACCGCGGCCCATTGGCGCTGATCGACGGCACGCCTAGCGAAGACGACCTGTTATTGGCCGGCCAGATCACCGCCCGCTACGGCCAAGGTCGCGACGCGGAAAAGGTGGAAGTGACCATTCGCGACCGCGAGGGGCATGAACGCAATATTTTCGTCAAACCCTTGCCGGCCGATCAAATTCCGCAGGAGTGGTTCGTATGAACAGAGACGACCAACAGGACAGTAGGGAGGGCGGACGATTGCCTGGAACCATCTCCACGACCTTGAACGCCCGGCGCCTATTGTGCCCACTGCCGGTCATTCGCACCCAGGACAAAGTCAAGACACTAAAATCGGGCGACGTGCTGACCGTGGAATGCACCGATCCGGGCGTCATGCAGGACATTCCGGCCTGGTGTCGGATCAATGGACACAAGGTTTTGGAAACGCGCGCCGAAAATGGCGAATATGTGATTGTTTTGGAAGTGGTTTAATTTAGTTTTATCGAGGAGTTGGCATGGCAGTAGGACAATGTGATTTCCCGACGATGCATCCCGTCAAAGGCATCAAACTCGGCACCTGTAACGCCGGTATCAAACAAACCGTGCGCGACGACATTCTGGTCATCGAAATGGCGGAGAACGGCAGCTGTGCGGCCGTATTCACGCAAAATGCCTTTTGCGCGGCGCCGGTCATAATCGCTCGCGAACATTTGGCATTGGAACCACGCTGGTTATTGGTCAACTCCGGCAATGCCAATGCCGGCACCGGCAAGCAAGGCTTGCAGGATGCCTTTGCCAGTTGCGCGGCCTTGGCAATGCAAGTGGAGGGAATCGCGCAACACGTCTTGCCGTTCTCCACCGGCGTGATCGGCGAGCCTCTGCCGGTCGCCAAGTTGACCGCCGCATTGCCCAAGGCTGTCGCCAACTTACAGGAAAACCATTGGGACCAGGCAGCCCGCGCCATCATGACCACCGACACCTTTGCCAAAGGAGCATCGGTGGTGATAGACCTCGACGGCCATCCCGTCACGATCACAGGCATTTCAAAAGGCGCCGGCATGATACAACCCAACATGGCTACCATGCTCGGCTTCATCGCCACCGATGCCCGCATCGAACAGACCTTGCTGCAGCAATGCCTGTCAAACGCGGCCGAGCAGTCCTTCAACCGCATCACCGTCGACGGCGACACTTCGACCAACGACGCTTGCGTGTTGTTGGCCAGCGGCCGTAGCGAGGCATCGGAAATTTTGCCTAACAGCCCGCAGTACGCTGCTTTTGCCGCCGCCGTTACTCAGGTTTGCAAGCGTCTGGCGGAATTGATCATCCGCGATGGCGAGGGAGCCACCAAGCTGATGCGCATCGTCGTCGAACAGGCACGAACTGGCGCGGAAGCGCTACAAGTGGCCAAAACCATCGCCCATTCGCCCTTGGTCAAAACGGCGTTTTTCGCCAGCGATCCCAATTGGGGCCGCATCCTGGCCGCAGTAGGCCGCGCCGGCGTCGAGGATATGGAGCTGGAAAAGATCGAAATCTATTTGGGTAACGTCTGCATCGTCGAAAATGGCGGCCGTTCTCCCGGCTATACCGAGCAGGATGGCCAACGCGTGATGAATCAGGAGGAAATCAGCGTGACCGTGCGCCTGGCTCGTGGCAACGCCCGTGAAGAAGTGCTGACCTGCGATTTCTCTTACGACTACGTCAAAATCAACGCCGAATACCGCACTTGAATGGCAAGCTCAGGAGCACTCCATGTTGCGGTCGGCGTGGTGCGCGATAGCGATGGCAACATTTTGATAACCCAGCGCGCCAAGCATGCCCACCAAGGCGGTTTATGGGAGTTTCCCGGCGGCAAACTGGAACACGGCGAAGAAGTCTTAGCCGCCTTACGCCGCGAGCTGCGCGAGGAAGTGGGAATTTTGATCGATGGCGCCTCGCCGCTGATCAAAATCCACCACCACTATCCCGATCTGGAGGTGCTGCTGGACGTCTGGCGCGTTGACCATTTTTCTGACCAGGCTTGCGCCTGCGAAGGTCAAGCCATGCGCTGGGTAGCCTCTGAAGACTTGAACCGCTATGAATTTCCGGCGGCGAATCGCCCCATCATCGCCGCAGCGCAATTACCGGATCGTTATGCAATTCTGGAGGGCCGGAGCGTGGATCAGGTGCTTGCCAACTTGAGCAAGATCATTGGCAATGGAGTGCGCTTGTTGCAACTGCGGGTCAAATCGCTGCCAGCTTCGGAAATCCTTACGGTATATGCAACGGTTTTTGCCGAATGCCAACGTCATGGCGTCAAGTTATTGCTGAACTCGGATCTACCTCTGTTTCAAGCCGAGGCCGATGGCATCCATCTGAGTAGCCACGCGCTGATGATGGCCAACCAGCGGCCGGAAGAATACGCTTGGGTGGCCGCTTCCTGTCACGACTTCAAGGAATTGAAACATGCACAAAACATAGGGGTCGATTTCGCGGTATTGGCGCCGATTTTACCGACCCCTACTCATCCCGATGCCACACCGCTAGGCTGGGATGTCATGGCTGAACTGATCGAGCAGGTGAATCTGCCTGTGTTCGCGCTGGGAGGACTGAAAATCGAGGATATTCAGCGAGTCTTGCAGGCTGGCGGGCAAGGCATAGCCGGGATCAGCGCCTTTCTCTAACCGGCGAAACCATCGCCTTCGGGGTTGTCGGACTCGGTAATGGTATGCGCGGGTTCTCCCGGAATCTTGTGAGCCTCCGTCGCCCAGTCACCTAAATCGATCAATTTGCAACGCTGA
The DNA here is from genome assembly GCF_024360925.2 of Methylomonas rapida. Taxonomy (NCBI): domain Bacteria; kingdom Pseudomonadati; phylum Pseudomonadota; class Gammaproteobacteria; order Methylococcales; family Methylococcaceae; genus Methylomonas; species Methylomonas rapida. The sequence continues at coordinate 4,493,486 of NZ_CP113517.1, forward strand.
CTGCAAAACGGCTTGTAACGTTGCTCTGCCACCCAGGGCACCGGTTTTTTACAGGTTGGGCAAGTGACCGTGATGATAGCTTGCTTATTCATCAGACTGCGCAGCGCGCCAAGGTAAAGGGAATGTCTTCGTGGGTTTGCGACGGCCGGTTTTCGTCGGTGGACGGCTGCATGAAGCGGATGCTGAATCTATGCTTGCCGCCGCTGATTTCGGCGAAGCAATGTATCGATGCCGGTACGCAGACTCTTATCAACTGCACCGGATGGGCTTTGTCGAGCGCCAGTTGAAAAAAACCGGCCTGCGCGATTTCTTGTTTGGGTACGCTGCTTTGCCGGATGAAGCCCAGTATCAAATCGATCGCAATCCGGATATCGGCGAAGGGTTGCGTCCAGCCTTCCAGGTCTTTTTGCTGTTGGGCTTGGTCCTGCTCCAGCCAGTAGTGAAAGGCCGGCAAGTCGAAGGAACAACTGCCACCTGGAATCGCGCTACGCTGGGCAATGCTCTGGAACAAACCGCTTTCCATCACGCTAGCGCCTACTTTGCCGCTGCTGTTATACAAATTGCGGCTTGCCTGTCCTAGTTCGGCCAGAATTTCCTGGAGTTTTTTATTGTCGACTGCGTCACTATTGCTCAGTTGGGCCAGCACTTTCGCGTGTCTGTCCAATTCCTTGATCAATTCGGACTTCAGATCGCTACGGCTGAATATGGTCAGTATGTCCAGCAGCGAGCTGATCGCCGCGCGCTTGTCAAACACCGAACTACCGGCCATGAAATGGTCGAGCTGATGGAATAATTGTTCCAGGCGCATAAACACCCGAATTCGTTCATTTAGCGGGAATTCGTAGGTCGTTTGTGTATTCAAGCCGATGTGTTCCTAGCGTTGGCTAAAAAAAGGTACGAATTGTGCAGACTTTTCACCCGTTCTGCAAGGCTTGCCGGAGTCGCCGAATTATCGATGACATCGTCGGCAGCCGCCAGGCGCTGTTGCCTGCTTGCCTGAGTTGCGATGATCGCTTCGGCCTGTTCCCGGCTGATCTGGTCGCGGTTGAGCACGCGCTGCAATTGAGTCTCTACCGGGCAATCGACGACCAGCACCCTGTCGACAGCATAACGTTTGCCCGTTTCCAACAACAACGGAATGGCGATGATGCCATAAGGACTTCGCAAATGCTGGACCGCTCTGTCGATTTCGGCATAAATCAAGGGATGCATGATCGCGTCCAGTTGCTGTTTGAGCCGGGCATCGGCAAATACCCGCCGCCTTAGTTCGGCGCGATGCAAAGCCCCACCTGCGTCGAGAATGTCCTGGCCAAAGGTTTCCGCCAGCTTGCGCAACGCGGGCTGCCCCGGTTGCACCACTTGTCTGGCAATGACATCCGCATCGACAATCGGAACGCCCAGTTCGGCAAACAGCTTGCAGACCGTCGATTTACCGCTGCCAATGCCGCCGGTTAAGCCGATTTTCAGCATGCGTCACAGCCCAACACTATCCAAGTACAGACGATTGATGGCGTCGCCCCAGATCAGCGCCAGCCAACCCGCAGTTGCCAAATAAGGGCCAAATGGAATCGGCTGGCCGGCATCGCACCGCCTGAATACGATCATCGCGATACCGATCACCGCGCCAACCAAGGATGACAAGATAATGATCAACGGCAGGTAATGCCAGCCCATCCAGGCGCCGAGCATGGCCAGCAATTTGAAATCGCCATAACCCATGCCCTCCTTGCCGGTCAGCAGCTTAAACAGATGATAGACGCTCCAAAGACTCAAATAACCGGCCACGGCGCCAACGATGCTAGCATGGCTGTCCGTATAAATGGAAAACAGGCTCAGAAACAAGCCCAGCCAGAGCATCGGCAACGTGATGGAATCCGGCAACAATTGATGATCGATGTCGATGAAGCTCAACGCGATAAGGCTCCACGTCAATACCAAACCGAACAGCAGAGCCAGTCCATAACCGAAATGCCAGGCCACCAATGCCGAGCATATCGCGGTAAAGGCTTCGATCAGCGGATAGCGCGGAGAAATCGGGGTGGCGCACTGCGCGCATTTTCCGCGCAGCCACAAATAACTGAATACCGGAATGTTTTGATAGGGTTTGATCTCGGTTTTGCAAACCGGGCAACGCGATCCAGGCCACAGCAAATTAAAGGCTTCCGTCTGTTCTTCCGCCGGCAATTCCAGATACTCCAGACAATCGCGGCGCCAGCCGCGCTGCATCATGACCGGTAACCGGTAAATGACTACATTCAAGAAGCTGCCGACCAACAGCCCCAATACGAAGATCAAACCGATCAAAAAAGCAGGTGATTGCTGGAGGATAGTCAGTAGCATGGAATGGTTCGAAAAGGAAGTTGAGATGAAAAAATGCCCGCTAATGGCGGGCACTCTAGCGCAATGCGTGAAAAATCACCCGACTGCCGCGCCCAGTTTGAAGATAGGCAAATACATCGCGACGATCAGGCCGCCCACCAGCACCCCCAGGATGGCCATGATGATGGGTTCCATCAAGCTGCTGAGGTTGTCGACCAGGTTATCCACTTCCTCTTCAAAAAAATCGGCCACCTTGTCCAGCATGCTGTCGATAGAACCCGATTCTTCGCCGATAGCGACCATTTGAATCACCATGTTGGGAAACAGGCCGGTTTGCGTCATCGAAAATTGCAATTGTTGACCGGTAGCGACATCGTCACGCATTTTCATGACGCCATCGTAGAAAATGATATTGCCGCAGGCGCCCGCTACGGATGCCAATGCCTCGACCAAGGGTACGCCCGCCGCTGACATCGTGGACAGCGTCCGGGCGAAACGCGCGATCGCGGATTTTTCCAGAATCATGCCGACCACGGGAATTTTTAATAAGGTTCGATCCAGAAAATGATTGAACGGGCGCGAGCGCTTTTGGAAATAACTGAAGGTATAGATGGTAACGCCGATGACACCGACTACGGCCCACCACCATTCCTGTACCCATTCCGAAAGACCAATGACGAATTTGGTGAACGCTGGCAAATCGGCGCCGAAACTTTGGAATAACTCCTCGAATACCGGCACCACAAAAATCAACAAAATGGCCGTGACGATAAAGGCTACCACCAGCACCGCAATCGGGTAGGTGAGGGCTTTTTTGACTTTTTTCTTGATGGATTCTGTTTTTTCCTTGTAGGTGGCGATCTTGTCCAGCAAGCCTTCCAGTACGCCGGCTTGCTCGCCCGCGTTGACCAAGTTACAGAACAAGTCGTCAAAGTAAAGCGGCCGCTTGCCCAAGGCTTGCGCCAGGGTATCGCCACCTTCGATGTCGGCCTTGATCGCCAGCAACATCTCGGACATGCTGGCGTTGTCGTGTCCCTTGCCTATGATGTCGAAAGACTGCACCAAGGGCACGCCGGCCTCCAGCATGGTGGCCAATTGCCGAGCGAATACCGCGATGTCGCCGGTCGTGATCTTTTGCACTTTGGCGCCAAACAAGGGCTTGGGTTTGGGCTTGATCTTGACCACCCGGATGCCCATCTTTCGTAGCTCGCTACGGGCAATAGCCTCGCTCTTGGCGCTGATGAGGCCGTTGGTTTTTTTGGCCTGCTTATCGACTCCTTCCCAGAGGAAATCGATTTGATCTTCTTGTGGTTTAGCCATGCTTTATTCCTTGGTGACGCGGTCGATTTCTTCCAGCGAAGTAATGCCCTGTTTGACTTTCAGCAACCCCGAAGCCCTGAGATCGTTGATACCTTCTTGTTTAGCCAGCTCGGCCATTTGCATGGCGTTGCCGCCTTCTAAAATCAGCGCACGCATTTTTTCAGTAATGGGCAACACTTGATAAATCCCCACCCGACCTTTATAGCCATTATTGCAATGTTCGCAACCCACTGGTTCGTACATCGTGAAACTACCAATGTCCTCTTTGCCAAACCCGGCCGACAGCAACACATTGTCGGGAAAATTAACTTCTTTCTTGCAATGTTCGCATAAGCGCCTCGCCAGACGTTGTGCCATGATTAACAAAACCGCCGATACGATATTGAATGGCTCTATCCCCATTTGCACCAAACGATTGATCGTTTGCGGCGCGTCGTTGGTATGCAGGGTGGATAACACCAGGTGACCGGTTTGCGCCGCCTTGACGGCGATGCTGGCGGTTTCCAGATCCCGAATCTCGCCGACCATGATCACGTCCGGGTCTTGCCGCAAGAATGCCCTCAAGGCTTCGGCGAAGGTCAGGCCCGCCTTGGGGTTGACGTTGACCTGATTGATGCCTTCGACGGTGATCTCGACCGGGTCTTCTGCGGTAGAGATATTGCGCTCTATGCTGTTCAACAGATTCAGGCCGGTGTACAACGATACGGTCTTACCGCTACCGGTTGGTCCTGTTACCAATACCATGCCATAGGGTTTGTGGATCGCATCCAGAAAGTATTTTTGTTGTACCGGTTCGAAACCCAGCTTTTCGATGCCGATCTGCGCACTGGTCGGGTCGAGTATCCGCAGCACCACTTTTTCGCCAAACAGCGTAGGGCAGGTGTTGACCCGGAAATCGATGGCTCGGTTTTTTGAAAGTTGCATCTTGATCCGGCCATCTTGCGGAACGCGGCGTTCGGCGATGTCCATTTTTGACATGACCTTGAGTCGAGAGATGATACGACTGGCAATGCCTACCGGAGGACTCGCCACCTCGGACAGAATGCCGTCGGCGCGGAACCGGATACGGAATTTTTTCTCAAAAGGCTCAAGATGGATATCCGAGACACCTTTTTTAATGGAATCCAGCAAGATTTTATTCACGAAACGCACGATGGGCGCGTCGTCGACATCGGAACTGACGTCCTCGGTCGGCCTTTCGTCTCCCGCCGAAATATTGATGTTCTCCAGATCCTCGTCCAGCAAACTGACCATGGAGGTATCCGCGGCCTCTAATGCCACTTCGATGGTCTTGGTCAGCTTTTCATCTTCAACTAGAACGTTTTCGGTATTCAGTCGAGTATGAAATTTTATTTCGTCCAGTGCCTGAAAGTTGGTCGGGTCGGACGTGGCGATAAACAGGCGGTTGCCGCGCTTGAACAGCGGCAAGGCATGATGCTGGCGAATCAGCTTTTCGCTGACCAGCTTGATCGGTATCATGCTCAAGTCGACTGCATCCAGATCCAGCATGGGCACGCCAAATTCGGCCGACGCCAACTCCGCAATGGTCCGGCTGTCGGCGTATTTGTTGTTGACCAGATACGTCACGAAGGGCTGTTTATTTTTTTGCGCCTCTTGCACCGCGGATGCGGCAATTTCCTCGGTAAGCAAACCTTGCTGGATCAGGCATTTGGTCAAGCCACTAAAGTGGATGTTAGAAGGTGCTGTCGCCATGTGAAGTGATTTCTTTTAGTTGTGCTGCAACTATAGATGAATTAAGTATTTTGTCCATAGCCGGCCCTGCGCGTCAACGCACCGATAGAATCAGGAAAGCAGCTGCACAATCAAGCGTTTGATAGCCGTCGGTTCAAAGGGTTTGTCCAAAATCGCGGATACGCCAACCTTTTCGATCGCGGCCAATCGATTCTGGTTTTGCTCGCTGGTGACCATCAAAATAGGCACGCTGGAAATGTGCTGACAATCGCCGCGGATGGCTTTCACCAGTTGCAATCCATCCATCTCCGGCATGTTGTAGTCGGTCACGATCAAATCGAAGTAATGCGCCTGAAACAGCTGCAGCGCCTCTTTGCCGTCCCTTGCACAGCGGATGTATTCAATGCCGATGTTATTTAACACCCGCCGAATGTATTTTCGGGAAAATTCGCTATCATCGACCAATAGCACATGCAAGTCTTCGACATCGAAATGCGCCAAGTCTATTTTGGCCGGATTCAGATAATCCAGCGACGCACGCAAAGCCGTATCCAATTCCTGCAGACTAAAAGGCTTGGGCAGTATCGCGATTGCCCCGGCCTGGCGAATGGGTTCTAAATATTTGATGTTGGTTTCGCTGGAAATCAGGATAAACGCCGTATCGTAGGATTCACTATCCTTACGGATCTCATGAATCAGATCCACCCCCGTCATATCGGGTAAATACATGCTGCTGATGATCAAATCCGGTTTAGCTTGCTTCAGATATTTCAACATCTCGCCACCCGTGGATACACAGGTAACCGCCTCGATTCCGGCTGCCTGCAAATGCTGGGTAATGATGATCCGCTGGGTATGAGAAGGCTCAACCAGAAAAACGTCAAGCGTGGCGATTTCGTTAAGACTCATGGCTCAGTTGTTTTTCATCCGGTACAAGGTTAAACCGATTTCAGCCTGTTTTACGAAATGCTTGGCCACTGAAAAATCTTCCAGCGTCAGCGCTTCGTTTCGGATACTGCGGTCGCAATAAATCAAGCCAATCGGCTTTTGTTGAACCTGTATCGGAAAAACGAAACATTCGTGCCGGCCAAAATGATTGTCTATTTGCGGCGAAAAAAGCGCTGCATGTTGCTTGGGTTTTACCCACAGGCCTTCCTGCTCGGCTAAGACATAAAAGAAAAGGTTAGGCTTCATCTCGTTGTTATAGACCCGCATCTTTTCCTCAACGTCAAGTTTTTGAAAGCCCAGGAAAATCTTCTCATTCAAAGCCTTTTTGTCGGGGCTCATCAGCATGAACAATGTTCTATCCATTTCCACGCCCCGATGAATGCCTTCCAACACCATTTCGAACAACACGTTTAGATCGATCGTGCCGCTGATATGGCTGGTAATGTCTTGCAAGACCTGAAATTGTATTTGTTTTTTATCCGGCCGCTCATCTTCTTGATTATCGGCAGTCGACTGTTTATGGTCCGGGTTAATGAACAAAGATGCATCATGCGCGCCGAATTGCCGCGCAATATCCACGGCTTTGCCTACGCTGGCCTTGAGTTTTGTCTTGATGTCCTCCTGCGCATGTCCGCTCAAGCTTTGCAATTTTTGCAGGCAATCCTCCATGACCTTGGACTCCCAGCCAGCGGCTATCGCATCGCAAATCCGATTACCCATGCAGACCGTCTGAATGCGCGTATCGCTGGCCTCGGGGCGATTGATGGCTTCCTCGATCAAGCCCCCCAGGTGCCAAGACTTGCTTAGCTTCTTACTTAAATCGGCCAAACTAAAGCCGAGCACCTGTTTCTCGGCGGCCTCGCCCTGTAAACCGCTACGCGTAATCTGCCGATGGAATTCCAGCGTGCGCCGATTGCTCGAGCACCAAAACGCGATATGACCGATATTGTGCAATAGCGCCGCGATGAAGACTTCTTCCGGCGATTGATCACCCATCATGATCGCCAACTCCCTCGCCTGTACCGCGGAGTGAATGGCGTGCGCAATCTCTTTATTGGCGCGTTCCTTGTCAGTGGAAGACAAAATAGATTCAAAAAACGAACAGGCCAGCGTCAATTCACGAATGACAGCCATGCCCAAAATCACGATCGCCCGCGATACGGTATTGATTTTTTGCCGCGACGGGTTGTAATAGGGCGTGTTACTGACCCGCAGCAACTTCGCCGTGAGGTTGGGGTCCTGCAGAATCACGGCTCCCAACTCCAAGGCACCCTTTTTTTTGTCGTCCAGTGCAACGTAAATGTTTTGCGCAGTATTGGAAAAAATGGGCATTTCCTCGACCCGCAGCAATTCCGTCAATTCCTCCAGATTTATGGGCTGTTTCTGCAACGATTTTTCGGAAGGCATCAAAGTGCTTTGATTTTGGCGAATTGTTCGTTGAGATTTTTCAGCGAGGACTGCAAGGCGGCCAGTTTCTCGCGTTCTTTCGCGATCACGTCGGCCGGCGCCTTGTCGACGAACGCGGCGTTGCCCAGCTTGCCTTCGATGCGTGGAAGCTCTTTTTCGATGCGCTGGATTTCCTTTTCCAGCCTGGCCAATTCCGCGTCCTTGTCAATCAGGCCGGCCATCGGTATCAGGATTTTCATGTCGCCGACCAGCGCTATCGCCGATTCCGGTGCGCTATCGCCTTCGTTCAGCCAGGTGATGCTTTCCAGCCGGCCGAGTTTCAGCAGATAGCTTTCCAGCTCCTGTAGATTGGCTTGGTCAGTGACCGAACCGTTTTGCAGCAAAACGTTCAGTGGCTTGCCCGGCGCGATGTTCATCTCGCCGCGAATGCGGCGGATACCGAGAATGAAGTCCATCGCCCACTGCACCTGGATTTCGGCATCGGCATTGATCGCGTTTGCATCGCTGTCTGGGTAAGGTTGCAACATGATGGTCGCCGCCGTTACGCCGGCCAGCGGCGCAACGCGTTGCCAGATTTCCTCGGTGATGAACGGCATGATCGGATGCGCCAGTCGCAGTACGGTCTCCAAAACTCTCAACAGCGTTTGCCGTGTGCCGCGTTGCAGCAAGGCGTCATCGCTTTGCAGCGAAATTTTCGCCAGTTCCAGATACCAGTCGCAGTACTCGTTCCAGGTGAACTCGTAAATCGCCTGCGCGGCCAGATCGAAACGGTAGCTGTCGATGGCGCTGCGGGTTTCGGCGATGGTGCGGTTTAACCTGGATAAAATCCATACGTCGGCCGGGCTGTAGCGGCAATCGGCGCAATCGACGCCGTTGTCCTGATCTTCGGTGTTCATCAGCACGTAGCGCGCCGCGTTCCACACTTTATTGCAGAAATTGCGGTAGCCTTCGGTGCGTTGCAAATCGAAACGAATGTCGCGTCCGGTGGAGGCCAAGGATGCAAAAGTAAAGCGCAACGCATCGGTGCCGTAGGACGGGATACCGTCCGGGAATTGCTTGCGGGTGGCTTGCTCGATTTTCTTGGCTAGATGGGGCTGCATCATGCCGGATACACGTTTCTCGACCAAGGCATCCAATTCGATGCCATCGATGATGTCGATAGGGTCCAGCACATTGCCCTTGGATTTGGACATCTTCTGGCCTTCGGCGTCGCGCACCAGGCCGTGTATGTACACTTCCTTGAACGGCACCTCGCCCATGAATTTCAGGCCCATCATGATCATCCTCGCCACCCAGAAGAAAATGATGTCAAAACCCGTGACCAGCACGCTGGTCGGATAATGCGCGGCCAGCTCCGGGGTTTTATCCGGCCAACCCAGGGTCGAGAAGGGCCACAGCGCCGACGAAAACCAGGTGTCCAGCACGTCCTCGTCCTGTTGCAGCGGATAATCGGCGGCCAATCCATGTTTTTCCCGAATTTCGTCTTCGGAGTGGCCGACGTAGGTATTGCCCTTGTCGTCGTACCAAGCAGGGATGCGGTGCCCCCACCAGATTTGGCGAGAGATACACCAATCCTGAATGTTGCGCATCCATTCGAAGTAGGTGTTTTTCCAGTTGTCCGGCACGAATTTGATCGCGCCGGTCTCGACCGCTTCGATGGCCGGCTTGGCCAACGGCGCGATCTTGACGTACCACTGGTTGGTCAAGAAGGGCTCGATCACCGCGCCGGTACGGTCGCCGCGTGGCACCATCAACTTGTGGTCGGCGATTTTTTCCAGCAGGCCTTGGGCATCTAGGTCAGCGACGATTTTTTTCCGCGCCTCGAAGCGGTCCAGGCCGATGTAGACTTCCGGGATGATATTAAAGCCGTCGTCGTTGGCACGAATCGCCGCGTCGACGGTAAAAATATTGATCAGCCCGCCATGTGGCTGATCGGCGATTACGTTCATTTGTTTGTGGCGCGACCAGACTTCGTAGTCATTGAAGTCGTGGGCCGGTGTGATCTTGACGCAACCGGTGCCGAATTCAGGATCGACGTATTCGTCGGCGATGATGGGAATCAGGCGGCCTGTCAGCGGCAGTTCCAGCAATTCGCCGATCAGATGTTTGTAACGCTCGTCGTCCGGGTGCACGGCCACTGCCGCGTCGCCCAGCATCGTTTCGGGCCGTGTCGTCGCGACGATCAGATGACCGGTACCGTTGGACAGCGGATAGCGCATGTGCCACATCGAGCCCGATTCTTCTTCCGACAGCACTTCCAGGTCGGAGACGGCGGTGTGCAATACCGGGTCCCAGTTCACCAGGCGTTTGCCACGATAGATCAGGCCTTCTTCGTATAATTTGATGAACACTTCCTGCACCGCGGCGGACATGCCGTCGTCCATCGTGAAGCGCTCCTTGTCCCAGTCCAGCGACGAACCCATGCGGCGTAATTGGCGGGTAATCGTGCCGCCGGATTGTTCCTTCCATTCCCAAACCTTTTCGATGAAGGCTTCGCGGCCGTAATCGTGACGGGTCTTGCCCTCGGCGTTTATGAGGCGCTCGACCACCATTTGCGTGGCGATGCCGGCATGGTCGGTGCCGGGTTGCCAAAGGGCGTTTTCACCCTTCATGCGGTGGTAGCGGGTCAGCGCGTCCATGATGGTGTCCTGAAACGCATGTCCCATGTGCAAGCTGCCGGTGACGTTGGGCGGAGGAATCATGATGCAGTAGGATACGCCTTCGCGATTGGCGGCGAAATAACCGCTGTCTTCCCAAATTTTGTACCAGCGTTGTTCGATTGCGTGCGGGGAATAGGTCTTTTCCATGTCGTTCGTCGGATGATCATTCATTGAAAATAAAGGCGTATTTTACTCCCAAATCGCCGGCGAACCAGGTTTTAACTGGCGACAAATCGGAGTTGACTCACCTGAAAAGGATTAGGCTTGCTGGCGGCTCAGGATGAGCCGAGTTTTGCTTAAGGCTTGCAACAAAGGGCCCGCGCCGGCAATCGCCACCGCATCCACCAGACAATACCAGGCGGCGACGCCGCTGGGCGGATTACCTTGCGGCAATCTCGAAGCCGGATCGATTGCGGCCCAAGCCCAGGTGCCGGCGCTGGTGCCGACGATTTCCAGCCAGGAGGTAATGAAGAATGCGCCCAAGTAAACCATGGGCGAGCGGCCCTTGAACAAATACAGCAGGAAGACGATGAACAATATCGCGCCTATCACGTCCAATCGCCCCCATCCGCTCAGTCCCCATACAGCCCACAGGCCGCAAACGGTCACGACGAACGCGGCGATACGGCGGGCATGGCGCTGAAAAAATCCGGATCGTCCCAGCGCCACCGCCGTCAAATACACCAGACCATGGCCGGCAGGCACGTAAGCGGGCACATTTTCGAACCGGTAGACATAACCTTTCATATAAACAGAAGCGAAATATTCACCCACCACGGCAAACATCACGGCAACCGCCACTTGGGTGCGGACATATTTGCATTCGCCGCGCAAAAAACCGAGCAGAAACAGCCAGCCGAAACATGCCAAGACATATTGCATGAACTGGGGCGCAAAACCATCGGTAGTCAGACAAATAGTCGTCGTCACGAAGGTAAAAACCGCAATGAAATAATCACGGCGTCTATGTTCGGCGATGGTATCAACCGGGGGAAAATGGGGAAGTGAAAAAAACGTCATGGATAATGCCGCAAAATTAGATAAAGGCGTAGGCGATGGCAATATAACGCAGCGCCTTGCCAAAAAAAATAGCCAATAACGAAGACAGCAGCGACAACCGCAACCAGCCGCCGGCAAAACACAGACCATCGCCAACGACGGGCAACCAAGAAAAGAGCAAAGCCCAGCTTCCCCATTGCCTGACGGTCGATAACGATTTCCGCTGCTTGTCGGAAAGCATGGTTTCGGCGGGATATTTTTTGGCTGCCCACAAGCCCAGCCACCAGGTCGTCAACGCTCCCAAACTATTGCCGACGGTCGCCACGATGACCAGTTGCTCGACGGCATAACGCTGGCCGTTGACCAAATAGGCCAATACGGCTTCCGAACCACCCGGCGCAATCGTCGAGGAAACAAAGGCGCTCAGAAACAAGCCGGGCAAGCCCAAAGATTCCAGTGTCATTTTCTTACTCCCATAAAAAAGCCCCTGAAACATGTCGTTTCAGGGGCTTTTGGCCTATTTCGCTTACTTGTCCGGCAATGGAATGGCTTTTTTACCAGTAAACAGTTTGATGACCTTGCCGATCAATTCGATGCCATAGCCAACTGCATGAGAAATCCATTCAAAGACCGTGGCTACGACTTCACCCGCGCTCATGCCTTTGAAGCGCTTGGCCAGCAAGGGGCCAATCAAAATACCAAGCGCCAAGCCAACGACACCGACGCCAGAAATGAAGGAATCATCGGCTGCTGCAGCCGCACCATTGTCTGCCTCCCTACTTGCGGGCGCGGCCGAAGCCGCCGCTGCGGCTGCCGCGGAAGCGGCTATGCCGGCAGCTTCCTGCGCGGCGAATTCTTGCGCATTGAATGGTTTGCCACTGTAATCATCAGGAAAAATGCTAGCGGTAACGCCGGGTATGCTAGGCAGGTCTTCGCCGCCTTTCCCGACTTTGAGCTGGGCTTTCATCCCTTTTTCCATGTGCTGCGCAATATCACAATGCACCAGATAGGTTTTATCGCCCGGCGGCAAGATCAGAGTACCCGACACGCTGCCTGGCCCGCTCACTTCCAAATGGAACATGCCTTTTGGATATAGATATTTCGGCAAGCCATGCATCATCCATTGATGGCGAATTTCGTCTTCGTTGATGAAATGCACCGTCAACTTGGTGCAAGGCTCGAACTGGAATTCCTGCTGGTCAAACGCCCACATCGTACCGGGAAATTTCTCGGAATATTTGTGGCCCGCGCGAACAGTGATTTCCTTGGTTGCCGCGATTTTGTCACAACCGCCGGGCAAGGTATCGGTATTCTGCCCCATGACCATGCCACCATCCATATCCATCAAATGGCCGTCCCCATGATCCATCATGTTTTTGTGCTCTTGGAATTCCTTCGCAAATACATTGCTAACAGATAGCGCACAAACCAAAGCGGCAATTGATACTGTCTTGACCATTAGAGTGATTCCTCTATAAAGAAAGTCGAAATTTGAAAATCTTGAACACCGGCTCAACGGACACTCATTTGATCCGCTACCGAAAACTAAGGAGCTACCCTGTCCGGATACACAGACAGGGTAGACGTCGATAAGTTTAAAATTCTTTCGCTTTGCCAATCAAGCCGTCGACTTTACGTTTGAAGCCTGCATTGGATAGATAGAAAATGTAAAGACCCGCAAACACCACAAGTGCATACAAACCAATGCTGCCTGTGCTGGTCGGTTGACCGCCACCGGCCTTGAAACTCATGTGCGCGTCGAGACGCTCGCCGTTATCTTGCAGCAAGGTGATATGAATCAGGTATTTGCCAGGCTCCGGCACCCCTTTGTCCAGGTTCAAGATAACCGTGCCAGATTTATGTTTTTGCGGCTCCTGATAAAACACACGTGTACCTTCCGGCTCCTTGGTCACTTCGAATTCGATCGCCATGTTGCGGTAGCGCTGATCCTGATAATCGAACACCAATTGGATCAGTGAGTCGGTATCCGGAATATTTCCGCAAAATTCTTCGGCTGGATACGCTTTAGGCTGATACGCGGTGTAATGAATCCAATGATCCTTTTCCAATTCAAATTTGCACTGATCAGTGTCAGTACCCGCAGCACCGCCGTGCGCCCACAATGCAGAGGAAAAAATCAGACCGATGAGGCCGAACAGACTATTTCTAAAAAGGCGAGTTGTTTTCATGTTTACCCTTCCCGTTGTTGATAGTTATTATTGTCCATGCCATCAGCATGGATGAGATTTTGTGGCGCCATCATCTAAGCGACCGCAGCACAGTGAAATCCGCTCTAACTCTAGCACATCACCCCTAGCAAATAAAGGCAATACTTATATAGCCGAAAGCAGGCAAAATCACGGTTCATTTTTTTTTGTCATCCGTCAAAGACAATCCTTATAATGAGGTAATCGTTCTCCTCGCTACATCTGGCACTAAAGCTTCCGAAGACTCTTTATCCGGTTCACACAAAAATAATATGTCCAAATTAATCAACTCTGCCGAATGGAACGCCGTCAAACAACATCATCAAGAAATTGCTGGTAAATTTTGCATGAAAGAGGCTTTTGCCAAAGATCCCCAGCGTTTCGATAAATTCTCCGTCACCTTTAACGACATATTATTAGACTATTCCAAAAACCTGATCGACGAGCGCACCATGCCCTTGCTGATCGCATTGGCAAAGCGGGCAGACTTGCGCGAGAAAACGGAAGCGATGTTTTCCGGCTCCATCATCAACACCACCGAAAAACGCGCGGTTTTGCATACCGCGCTGCGAAACCGCAGCAATACACCCGTTTTATTCCGCGGCCAGGATGTCATGCCGGAAATCAACAAGGTTCTGGCGAAAATGCGGGTTTTCGTGGAACAGGTGCGTTCGGGCCAATGGACGGGCTATAGCGGCAAAGCCATTACCGATATCGTCAACATCGGCATTGGCGGTTCGGATCTCGGCCCGAAAATGGTCGACACCGCCTTGACGCCGTACGGCAAAAACGGCTTAAAAGCGCATTTCGTATCCAATGTCGATCAAACCGACATCGTCGAAACCCTGAAGCCGCTCAATCCGGAAACCACGCTGTTCCTGATTTCATCGAAAACGTTTACCACGCAGGAAACCATGACCAATGCGCGCTCGGCACGTAACTGGTTCATGAATGCCGCGCAAGATCCCGCCCATATCAAGAAACATTTCATCGCCATTTCCACCAACGAAGAAATGGTCAAGGAATTCGGCATCGACCCGGCGAACATGTTCGAGTTCTGGGACTGGGTCGGCGGGCGTTATTCGCTCTGGTCGGTCATCGGCATGTCGATAGCTTTATATATCGGCATGGACAATTTCGAAGAACTGCTGATGGGTGCGCACTTGGCCGACGAACATTTCCGCCATGCGCCCTACGAGGAAAACATTCCTGTCATCATGGGCTTGCTCGGCATCTGGTACAACAACTTCTTCGAAGCGGAAACCTATGCCATTTTGCCGTATGCGCAATCCTTGAAATATTTTGCCGATTATTTCCAGCAAGGCGACATGGAAAGCAACGGCAAAAGCGCGACGATCACCGGTGAAAAAGTCGATTACAACACGGGCCCCATCATCTGGGGACAGCCCGGCACCAATGGCCAGCACGCCTTCTTTCAATTGATTCACCAAGGCACCAAACTGGTTCCCGGCGATTTTCTGGCGGCCGCGCAAAGTCAGTATGATTTACCGGATCACCACGACATCCTGATTTCCAACTTCCTGGCGCAAGCCGAAGCCTTGATGCGCGGAAAAACCGAAGAAGAAGTCAGACAGGATTTGAGCCACGAACCCAATTTGGACGACGCCTTGATTGCCTCCAAAATTTTCGAAGGCAACAAGCCCTCCAACTCGTTCTTGTTCAAAAAGCTGACACCCAGAACCTTGGGTACGTTGATTGCATTTTATGAGCACAAGATCTTCGTGCAAGGCGTAATCTGGAACATCAACTCCTTTGATCAAATGGGCGTGGAATTAGGCAAAGTTCTGGCAAAAGCCATTTTGCCGGAACTGAAAAATGACGACATCATCGCCAGTCACGACAGCTCCACCAATGGCTTGATCAACACCTACAAACGCCTGCGTAAAGCCTAAATCACATTGCTGGAACGCTCTGCCGGGCGTCCAGCAAAGATTTCCGGCTCACTGACCCAGCTCGTCAATCGCGCCGCTGCGGCGATCGCAATCACCGAATTCGGTTTTTTCTGTCTTAGCCGTGTTCTTCGATCAATTGTTGCAACTCAAACTCGCAGCCACCACAGCCAGAGGCGGCGCCAGTGATGCGAGAAATTCTGTCGACGTCGACGATGCCATCGTCGAGCAATTTTTTGATTTGCTGCCGCGTCGTACCCGCGCAATAGCAAAGCGTGTCGTTGTCGGAGTCTACTTCGATCATGGTCAAATGCCGGATTAAGCTGGCCGGGTCAGCCAGAACCAACCCGGCTTAGAGGGTGATTTACAAAAACAAGCCGTCGATGGGTGAAGACGCCGAGGCAAAACGCTTGCGCGGCATGCGCCCGGCCAAAAACGCTTCGCGGCCGGCTTCGATGCCTTTTTTCATCGCCGAAGCCATCAACACCGGGTTCTTGGCCGCGGCGATCGCGGTATTCATCAGCACCCCGTCGCAACCCAGCTCCATCGCAATGGCGGCATCCGAGGCGGTGCCGACACCGGCATCCACCAGAATCGGCACCTTGGCGTTTTCGACGATGGTCAAAATATTATAGGGATTGCGGATACCCAATCCGGAACCGATCGGCGCGGCCAGCGGCATCACCGCGACGCAGCCGATTTCTTCCAGGCGTTTGGCGGCAATAGGGTCGTCGTTGGTGTAAACCATCACATCGAAACCGTCTTTCACCAACAATTCGGCGGCGACATAAGTTTCGGAAACATCCGGAAACAACGTGAGCTGGTCGGCCAATACTTCCAGTTTGACCAGTTTGTGTCCACCCAACAGCTCGCGGGCCAAGCGGCAGGTGCGCACGGCGTCTTCCGCCGTGTAACAGCCGGCGGTATTGGGTAATATCGTATATTTGTCCGGTGAAATCACATCCAATAAATTGGGTTCGCCCGGATTCTGACCGATATTGGTCCGGCGAATCGCCACCGTGACGATTTCCGCGCCGCTGGCTTCGGTAGCCAAGCGGGTTTCTTCCAGATCCTTGTACTTGCCGGTACCGACCAGCAAACGCGACCGGTATTGCTTGCCGGCCAGCATGAAATAATCGTCTTGCCCGCCGCCTATGGCTTGCACGATTTCCAGACGGTCACCATCGTGAATCAATTGCTGGGCATATTCGGTAAACGGCAAAATTTCCTTGTTCAATTCCACGGCAATGCGTTTGCCGCTCAACCCCAAGTCTGCAATGACATCGGCAACGGTACAGTTGTCGCCATATTCGCGGCTATCGCCATTAACCTGTATTTTCATGATTTAACTCATTCTCCGTATCGCGGCACGGCGTTGTTGCACGGCCACGGCCAGTTCGTTCAATAATTTGACGCTATCGTCCCAACCCAGACACGGATCGGTGATGCTTTGCCCGAATACCAAAGGCTTGCCTTCTTCGGCATCTTGCCGCCCTTCCACCAAATGGCTTTCCACCATGGCGCCCATGATACGGACGTCTCCGCCGGCTATTTGTCCGGCCACATCTTCCGCGACATGCATTTGCCGTTCGTATTTTTTCTGACAGTTGGCGTGACTGAAGTCGATCATGATGTTGGGACGCAACCCGGCTGCTACCAATCCTTCCGCCACCTGATCCACGCTGACCTCATCGTAATTCGGCCGATTATTGCCGCCGCGCAAAATGATATGCGCATCTTCGTTGCCGCGGGTAGAAAAAATCGCCGAACGACCTTCCTTGGTCAAGGACAGGAAATGATGCGGACTCATCGCCGCGTTGATGGCATCGATTGCGATTTTTACGCCGCCGTCGGTGGCATTCTTGAAGCCGACCGGGCAAGAAAGACCGGATGCCAACTCTCTATGCACCTGGCTTTCGGTGGTACGTGCACCGATGGCGCCCCAGGAAATCAGGTCGGACATATATTGCGGCGTGATCAAATCCAGATATTCGGTCGCGGCGGGCACGCCGAGGTTGTTGACGTCCAGCAATACTTGCCGCGCCAGACGCAACCCTTTGTTGATATTGAAACTGGAGTTCAAGTCAGGGTCGTTGATCAGGCCTTTCCAGCCCACGGTGGTACGCGGTTTCTCGAAGTAAACACGCATGACGATGACCAAATCATCTTGCAATTGATCGATCATGCCCTTTAGCCTGCCCGCGTATTCGACGGCCGCTTTGGGGTCGTGAATAGAGCAGGGACCTATAATCACCAGTAACCGGTCATCCTCACCCGTCAGAATCTTATGAATCGCTGCGCGGGCCTTCAAAATGGTATCGGCAGCCGTTTCGGTCATCGGAATTTCATCATGGACCTGAATCGGCGCCACCACGTCCTTGGTTTCGCAAATTCTTAAATCATCGGTGTTATAGTTTGTTTGCATGACTCTGAGCAATGAGCTTCTGAAGCTAGACGAAAGCTGTTATTTTAACCATTTTGCCGTCAGCGGTGTGACAAACTGCTGCCGAACCACACTTACTCAGCGCGGATACGATGAACAACAGGGCAATCAAACACTGTCTGACAGTGTGTCTGGCACAATCATTTCAGGCCAGTCAGCTACGTGAAAAGCTGCTCGACACGACCCGCGCGCAAATCTTCAGGAATGCGATCATCGTCGATTTCAAGGGCGGCTGCTCGATCGTATTCTCATACGGCGTCGTCGTACACTGGAATGTGCCGCTAGACGAACGCCGCAGCTTGCACGAAATGCTGCTCGATTACGCTATCAAGCCGGATGATGAGCCTCAGGAAGACAACTTCAGTTACGAGGCAGGCTGCGAGCAAGACAAAATCCAGCACGATCATATCGAATTACAATCCGGGGATTTCATGGTATTACTGGCCTTGTCCCATGCCATGGCTCAATCGATCAAATTGGCGGCATTTGAAGGCAATGCCATCGACACCATACATGCCACCGGCCATCTGCCGCAAGCACTGGCACGAGAAGGTGCCATCAAGCTCAATCGTAAAGCCATGGCTCAGATCCGCGGCCAGTTGTTTCTGACCAAGAGCGACATCATTCTGAACTACGACTTGCTGGATATTCCCGAATTCTTCTGGGAACATCCGGAATACCAGCATATCTATTCGATGGCCGCCAATTACCTGGAAGTCCGTCAGCGCACCGAAGTGCTATCCAAAAAACTGGAGACCATACACGAACTCCTGGAAATGCTGGCGGACGAACAAAAGCACCAACACTCCTCGGCCCTGGAATGGATCATCATCTGGCTGATTGCGGTGGAAATCGTGATGTCGTTGCTGGACAAACTATTTTAAATTTTCAGCCATTTATGCCCCAAAAATCCGAGTAAAACCCTTTAGTTTGTCTGGCTACAAATTTAAATTCCTAGCGGCGATTCACCACAAAATTCATATGGAATATCCAGGTAAAAACTCAGCCCTTTTGCCAGATTAATGCCTGATACTGAAAGAAAACGCCTTTAATCCATAAATTAATAATGGTTATTGAGTTGTTTTCTGCAATACGCATGCTATTGATAGTAAAGAATGTTTTTAAAATAAAAAATCAAAATCAACCTAACTTCTTTCGGGTTTAATCAACTGGCTTTATCCGCAGTTTTATAGGATCGACTGTGATAGGATAGGAGCGCTATAAAATGACGACTAATAAAATGGCGCTTCATTATCGAAGTCCCTTGACGATTAGTATTACAACATCCTAAAAATTGGATTTATCTAAATGAAAAAATTTAAAAAAGCTTTGGTTTCTTTGATCATGACATCGGCATTGGTAATGTCTTCATCCGCATTCGCCGAGGGCATGTCCGAAGCCTCGGTCAGGGCGGCTGGCGAGGGTGCGCTTGCAAAAATTGAAGAAGCAGTGAGCTTGCAAGAAGCGGGAGCCGATAAAGCTGAAGTCAACAAAGCATTGAGCGAAGTCCGCCAGATGCAAAAAGAATTTCGTTATGAAGGCAGTGAGCGTTTGCGTCAAAAAGCGGGCGACAAGCTGAGAGTCGCACGCACCCAGGTTGAAAGTGGTGATGCGGACGCTGCCGCTTCGTTGAAAGAACTGCGAGACATGTTCAAGGAAATGATGCAAATTTATAACGCGGCTCACTAAAACCGCGCAGCCATGGTCGTTTCCGAGCCGCGGGAACGACCATGGCCGACTTGACTCCTAATGCGGCCAGACTAATCGGCTTGAAAATAATGCGCGGCGCCAATCAAAGGCGTCCTGGGATTGAGAGCCAACTTCACCGACATCCTGCCTAACAAGGTTTGAAAACGTCCTTTCGCGGCAAATGCCTGCATAAAGTCGCCGGCCTCCAGCGCCGAGCGAATTTTCGGTCCAATGCCGCCGCCGATAAATACACCGCCAGTCGCAAACGATTTCAACACCAAATTTCCGGCTTCTGCGCCATAAATTTCCACGAATAATCTGACGGCTTCGCTGCACAAGACATCCTCGCCGTTGATTCCCAGCCGCGAGATCACCGCATTGCGATCGATACCCGAGACCTGCACGCTATCGACACTCGGCACTGCCGGGCACGGCGGCGCGAACTGGTATTCGAGCAGAAAATCGTACAAATGGCTAAAGCCCTTGCCAGACAATATGCGCTCATAACTGACGTGTTGCGGGTAACGTCTACGGAGGAATTGCAATAACAGATCTTGCTGGGCATTCTGCGGCGCGAAAGAACCATGCCCGCCCTCGGTGGCGATAGGATGATGCTGCTTGCCATCCCAATATAAAATGGCTTCGCCAAGGCCGGTACCGGCGGCAATCACCGCAATGTTGCCCGTTTGCGGTTCGGCCGCGGGATTGAGCTCGATGAAATCATCTGGGTCCAAATGCAGCATGCCCACCGCCATGGCTTCCAGATCGTTGAGCAAACGCACCCGCTCGGTACCAAGCTTGCTTTTGAGCTCCTGACCGTCCAAGATCCAGCTCAGGTTGGTGGCGAAACAGCGTTGCTCGACGACGGGCCCCGCCACACCAAAGCAGGCCGAGTCGATTTGGATGTCGCCGGGCAAAAACAAGTCCAGAATCTCGTCAAAACTATCGTATTCCGCGCTGGCAAAGGTTCGCTCCAGCGCACAATTCATCAGACCGTCCGCGCCTTTCTCCAATAAAGACAAAACCGTTTTAGTACCGCCTATGTCGCCGGCAAGAATCATGGTCGACCTCGTTTAACGTTGATTATGATTGAGCAAGAAAGCCAGTGCATCCAGAATGCCGTTGGCGAGCGCATGCGGCGGCAATTGATAAAATGCCTGCCAGGCCAGCGAGACACATTCTTCATAGCGATCCTGAAACTCGGGATGCTGCTGCAGCCAGCAAAGACGTACCGCGTGACCAATCACAATATCGGTCACCAAGGTATCATCGATATAAAGGTCCGGATTGTTGCGCACGATGAACGCTAACGCCCGCAACGCTTCCACACTCAACTGCCGGTACACCGGCGCCTGAATCTTGTTCAGAATATGATTGATATGCAGCCTGAAGCCATGCTCGCCGGCGGTCATGTGCGCCAGCATGGTTTCGCTATCGATGCGGCGCTTGCCATTGTATTTCTCGCCTATCATCAAGCCCTTGCAGTGATGCAATAAATCCCAGACGCCGGCGTAGAACGCTTCGCTTTCGCGCCCAACGCTGCCTTGTTGCTCGCGCCAGGCATACCAGTCTTCTTCTCCGCCAAAATACTTCGGATTCATGCTCTCTGGAAAACGAGCGACTCCCAGATTCTGTTGCTGGCCATCGACATGCAGGGTTTCCATCAAACCCAGCTGAATTTCGCTGTTGCTGTAATCTTCCAGAGCTTCTTGCACCCGTTGCGCCAGTTGGTGCGGCGGCAAGGATAAAATATCGTTGAAGGCCTGATCCAGCGAGCAACCGCGCAAACGCTTCTGCCTGGCGACGATCAGCTGCAACACATGTCCAACGCGAACCGTATGCATATCGGCAAACAAGCCAGGCTTCTGCTTGATCAACATGCCCAGATAAAGAATCAACTCCTGAATCAGCACCTGCTGGCTGATGTCATCAGGATTGAAGGATCGAATGGTGTCCAGGATTTGCCACGAGTCTGTCGGCCGACGCAGGGTGGCCTTGCCGCTATAGGCGCGCCCTACCGTCAAACCATGCTGACGCACCAAAATTTCGGTCGCGGCCTGTTCTAGGTTGATGTCGTATTTGCCCAACAGACCCGCGCAACGGCGCACGACCTGCCATTGATGCAAATCGCCCGCCCGCGCATAGACCTCTTCGAGCAAATCCCGCACCCGGCAAACCCGGCCGTCATCGGTTCGCAAACCGGTATCATGCTCCAATCCATGACGCTGCGCCAACAGCGTCAATGCCTCCAATTGCGCATAAAGATTGACATTGTGTTGCAATTGCTCGATCAGGGTCTCGTCAGCGCCGATTTCCCATTCGGTCAATTGATAGCTATCCAGCATGGGCCCGGCTTGTTCGCCTCGCGGCATCACGTCGGCAAACGGCCTTTCGACTTCATGCCCGTGGATTTCGGAAAACTCAAAATCGTGCAGATAGGCAATTTGCTCGTGCAAAGTACTATCCAGTAAATCGCTCAATAAACCCAACCGTATGGCCACATCATGCAATTGCCCGCTTTGTAACTGACGAATGAATTCCAACAAGACCTGCCGGTCTTCGCCGGATAACAAGTTATGCTTGATGTTGATGACCATCAAGGGTTGGCCCGGCTTATACCAATGATGGGCAATATAGCTTAACTCCAGTCGCAGACGCTGAATCAGCAGCCTGTTGTCCATCGCCAGGTAAAAACCTTGCTGGCTCATGAATTGCGGCAGAAACAGCAAAGGGGCGCCGGCCATCGAATACAATTTTGACGTGGACAAGATACGCAACTGGCGTAGCGGCCGGCCTGTCAAGCCCATGCGATCGTTGCGCCCGACCTGCAGATAAGCCGCCGCCAGCTCGCTGGCTTCCCTCACCTGGATGGGCGCGATTTCGGCTCGGGTCTGGCTGGGAATGCCGTGTTGCCGAAGTTCCGCCTGTACCGCTTCGTCTTCCGCCAGCAAGGCGATCTGTACCGAGGCTTGCCGGGCTACCGTTTGGGCTCGATGCCGTCCCAACGGATCGATGTCGTCCAAATCGATAAAACCATCCTGCAGCAAACATCCCAGAATGAACAAGCTCTGCGCCCAAACCAAGGGCACGTTTTCATTGGCGACTCGCGCCTGGCTGTGCGGCGCGGCTTTTTCCGCGTCGACCGCCTGCAAAGGCACCCGATAGAGTTCGGGCAACAATCGCTGGCCGTTTTCCTGGACGCAAAGCGCATCCAATTTGCGCCGATAATCCGCCGCGCCTTGGTCGTTACCGTCAAACAGGTTATTCAGCAGCAAATAACAGAAAAACAACGGCCATTCGCATTCGATATCGGCAAATTGCTTCAATTCATGCGGCTCGTAATGTAACCTGTTATGGTCCTCCAGCACGGTTTGATGGCCGTCCAGCAAAAATCGCTTGCAGCCGTATCGGCCTTGCAGCTTTTCGACGATCAAGGCTTGCGTCTTTTCGCGCAGCGCCGGATCATCGACCGCAAAGGCCGGAAAGCCCGTCACGCTGAGCACGGCGGCGTCGACTTCCTTGGACATCGATTCTCTCGGCAACAGCGACTCCATGGCTATTCGAGTACGGGCTATGTCGTCGCTGATGACGTGAATCACCGAACTTTGACCGCCGTCCTTGCCGAACAGATTAAAACCCGTCATCGCCTCCAGCGCAGCCTTGGCCATGCCGATGGAACTGGCATTGAGCTCGGCGACGCCATGGTTCATCTTGTTGCCGCGTTCCCAAATCCCGTAATCCGGCGTGCGATAGCTACGGCTGATGTAATACACCAGATTTTGCACGAAATTGACTTCGTCCAGGGTAAACACGATGCGCAAACCCGATGCCGTCATCTGCGCCAGCATCAGTAAAAATAATGACGTGGCATCCAGTTGCAGATGCCCCCATTCGTGATCGCCCACCACCACCATGCCGGAATGCGTGTCGTATTTGGCGTGCAAGGCATCCATCGGATCCTGGCTATGCTTGAATCGCTCGACTTTGTCCACCTGCCGCATCATGGCCGCCAGCAAACCGCGCATCAATTTGACGACGCTCTGCTCCAGCTCATAGGTCCTTTCCGGCGACAGGCCGCTTTTGCGATAGGCCTGTCCCAGGCCCCAGGCCGCCAGAATGCTATAGACGTTGTCGCGCACCCAGGCATCGGTGTAATTGCCGTGCGTGGTAATGGCGGTACTGGCAGGCAATAACCCACTTACCCAATCCTGGCGATTGAGAATGATCTCCTGAACTTGGCGATAATAATCGTCTAGCGCGCGACCAGTGGCTGAGCTATCGGCCGACTCCGGCGTTGGAGCCGGATTCTGGCTGAACAGTTGTTTGAACATCGAGGAAAAGGCGCTCATGCCTTAGGTAGAGTGACACCCGTCTGTCCCTGATATTTACCGCCTCTGTCCTTGTAAGAAGTTTCGCAAATCTCGTCGCCGCCAAAGAACAGCATTTGCGCGACGCCTTCGTTGGCATAGATTTTGGCAGGCAACGGCGTGGTGTTGGAAAATTCCAGGGTCACATGCCCTTCCCATTCCGGCTCCAAGGGCGTGACATTCACGATGATACCGCAGCGGGCATAGGTCGATTTACCCAGACACACCACCAGCACGTCGCGCGGAATCCGGAAATATTCCACCGTGCGCGCCAGCGCGAACGAGTTGGGCGGAATGATGCAGACATCGGATTTCACATCGACGAAGCTGGCCTCGTCGAAGTCCTTGGGATCGACGATCGTGGAATTGATATTGGTGAAAATCTTGAATTCGTTGGAGCAACGTACGTCGTAACCATAGCTCGACGTACCGTAAGAAATGATGCGGCCTTGCTCGGACTCGCGCACCTGACCGGCCTGAAACGGCTCTATCATGCCGTGTTGCTCGGCCATTTGCCGTATCCATTTGTCTGATTTGATGCTCATGTTGCTGATGGAATCTTTAAGAAAGAAAACAAGGCGTCAAAATAGCATATTTTCTTGTCGACGCTGAGCATTCTAATCAAACAAGCGCTATTGCAACGCTCAGTGAAAACGCCAGTAAAATAAGGTTTTTGCTTGTCATCACGATGAGCGGACAACGGGTAAGCCAGCATAGTGCAGAAGCGAATTGACAATCCAACCCATGACATCGACTCACGGCATCGATATATGACAACCATTGGCAGCGATGCCCCCATTGGCGTATTTGATTCAGGGGTGGGTGGCCTATCCGTGCTGCTTGCAATCCGCGACGAACTGCCGGCGGAAAATTTGTTGTATGTAGCCGATTCCGGCTATGCGCCATACGGCGACCGGGATAGCGATTTCATTGCCGAGCGCGCGACCAAGATCACCGAGTTTCTGCTTGCAGCCGGCGTCAAGGCGATCGTGGTCGCCTGCAATACCGCCACGGTCGTCTCCATCGCCAAGCTCAGGGCGTGGTGCCCGGTTCCGCTGGTCGCGATAGAGCCCGCAATCAAACCGGCATCGGTCAGCACCCGGTCGGGCACCATCGGCGTGCTCGCGACCAGCCGAACGCTGGCCAGCCCAAGTGTCGCCAGGCTGTGCGAGACACACGGCAGCAATGTGCAAATTCTGCTGAAGGCCTGTCCCGGCCTCGTCGAGCAAGTCGAACAAGCCGAATTGCTCAGCGATGCCACGCGCGCGCTACTGGTTCGCTATATAAACCCTCTGCTGGAAGCGGGCGCGGACACGCTGGTACTGGGTTGCACACATTATCCGTTTCTGATGCCATTGATCCGCGAAATCGTCGGCCCCGACATCGCCATAATCGACCCGGCGACGGCCGTCGCCCGGCAGCTGGCGCGGCGGCTTGTCGGCAACCTCACAACTTCGCGGCCCGACAGCTTGGCGGACGTGCGATTTTTCTCGAGTGGGTCGCTCGAAAACGCCCAGTCCATTATATCGGCGCTGTGGGGAGAAAATGTCAGGGTTCATTCCTTCGGCTAGCCTGATCAGGCGAAATGCGTCGTTTTACCCGCCGTAGCTCATCCTGACCGTCGCTGGTTATTGGCCAGCAAAGAAACCAGCCTATCCCATGGCGCGGATTCGCTCACCAACTGCTGTAGCGTGTCGTTATTGATTATTTCCACTGACACTTGGATTTCCTCGTCGCTCAAGCCTTCTTGCGCGGACTTGAGCAACTCGTAAACGGCGACATCGGCTTCCGAAGCATCGCTACGTTCAGCCTGCCGCTGCAGGATACGCCGACGTTGCAGCGCTTCATCGCCATGAATATGCAAAATGGCAAAAGGCACGGCCAACTCTCTCGCCAATGACCCAAACGCCTGTCGCTCGTGTCGCTTCAAAAACGCCGCATCGACGATGACGCTGAAACCGTTTTGTAAAATCTGCCGCGAGACCTCCAGCAAATGCCGATAGGTGCGAACAGTGGCTTCAGCACTATAAATGCCGCCCTCAATTGAGGACTGGCTTTGTTGCAATGCTTGCAACCCAAACAGGCGCTTGCGCTCCACATCGGAACGCAGCCGTATCAATTGAAATTTTTCCAGCACGATTTGCGAGACGACGGTCTTGCCGCAGCCGGGCAAGCCATGCGTGATGATCAAAGCCGGCCGCTTGGGCTGATAGAATTGCTCGGCCAGTGTCAGATAACTGTCGCATCTTTCCAAGCTGGCGGTTTTATCGGTTTGCCTGGCTCGAATCGCACTGACTTTGGCCATCACCAGCGCGCGATAACCCAGATAAAATGTCAGAACGCCCAACCCGGCATAGTCGCCGCTGTGTTGCAGATAGGCGTTCAAGAACGCATAGGCCAGGTCGGGGCGCTGCCGATGCAGCAAGTCCATGATCAGGAAGCCGACATCGCTGATGCCATCGATCCAGCGTAATGCTGGATTGAACTCGATACCGTCAAAGGGTATCGGCTGGTCATCCAGCAGCACGATATTACCCAGATGCAAATCGCCGTGACATTCCCTCACCATGCCGGCTTGCAAGCGCCGGGAAAACAACGGAAGGCAGCGCTGGCATTCCTCTTCATTGGCCGCTTGTAAACTTGCCAATCTGTCGGCATAGCTTTCGTCGAGCAATTGGGCCAGTTGCAAAAAATTCTGGCGTGTTGGCGCGAAAATGGCCTCGGCATGGCCAAAACCGGAGTCCGGTTCGGCTGGCGGCAAGTTTGCATGAAATTGGGCCATGGTTTCGGCTAGTCGTTCCAGTTGCCTGACCGTTAACCGGCCTTGCGCCAAACAGTGATCCAGCAGCCTATCTTCGCAAAAACGCCGCATTTTCACGGCGCATTCGAAGGCGGGTTCGGCGCCCAATACCGGTGCCTCCGGGCTGCCGCCAATACCGACCACTTCCAGATACAGATCGGGAGCCAGTCGCCGGTTCAAGCGCAACTCTTCCTGACAAAAAAATTGCCGCCTAGCCAGCGTGGAAAAATCCAGAAAGCCAAAATCCACCGGTTTTTTGATCTTATAGACGTAGTCCCCAGCCAGCAGCACCCAGGAAATATGAGTTTCCAACAGTTTGACCGATGCTACCGGGTGCGGGTAACAAGCCGGGTTTTGTAGGGCTTCGATTAATCTGCGGTCGAGATCGGCGTTTACCATGCGGTCATCCAACAAGTTATATCAGCGCGATGAGCCGATTCTGGCAGAGAATCGGCGATTAGGGAAATGATCCGGCCGATTCAAGCCGACAATCTTGAATCGGCCCGTAAAGAACCACGGTTTCTTCATTCCAAACCAGGTTGTATTGAGCAAATCAACTTATTAGAAAAAACTTATTTACAAAACAGACGACCGGTCGCATAATGCCCGCCATGTTGAAACTGCAAAGCAAACAAATCAAGAAAGAAAAACTGCTGGATCAGGGTGTGACACTGCTGCTGGAAAAGGGCTATCACGCCACCGGTCTGAAACAGATTCTGGATACGGTGAAAATTCCGAAGGGCTCTTTTTACACCTATTTCCAAAGCAAGGAACAATTCGCCGCCGAGGCGATCAGCCATTACATCGAACCGTTCATACACCGTTTGTCGGCACATTTGCAAAATCCGGAACTGGACGGACTGGCGGCCTTGAAAGCGTATTACTCGGAACTGATCGCCGAAGTAGCACAAACCGGTTTCAAGGGCGGCTGCCTGCTGGGCAATTTAATGGGCGAGATCGGTGACACCAGCCCGCTGTGCCGCGACGCCCTGCTGGATGCCGTCGGCCGCTACAGCGATTTGCAAAAAACCGCGCTGGAACGCGGCCAAAAACAAGGCTCGGTCCGCCTGGATCGTTCGGCTAAAGCGATGGCCGACTTGATGCTGAACGGCTGGCAAGGCGCCTTGTTGCGAATGAAGGTCGAGCAATCGATAGAGCCCTTGCAGGCGGTCTGCCGGGATTTGCTGGATGATTATTTCAAGGCTTCAATACGTAGGGCGGAGCAAGCATGAACCTACATAAATTAATGCTGACAATATGGCAATGAGTAGGCTGGAATGAAACCCAGCATTGACAGCCGCTTAGTTGGGTTACGCTTTCGCCCTACCCAGCCTACGATTCAAAACAACCGCTGCTCACCAGCAGCCTTTTTTAACGCCGGTTAATCAGACGACCGGTCATTTATAAGGAGGCCATCATGCCCAAATTTATCATCGAACGCGACATTCCCGGCGCAGGCAATCTGTCCCAGGCCGAGCTGCAGGGCATTTCGCAAAAATCCTGCGGCATCCTGCGCGACATGGGGCCGCGCATCCAGTGGCTGCACAGTTACGTCACCGGCGACAAGATTTATTGCATCTACATCGCCGACAGCGAGCAGGCCATCCGCGAGCATGCCGAGCAAGGAGGTTTTCCGGCCAATCGCATCGAACAAATCAAGACCGTGATCGACCCGACCACGGGCGATTGAGCTATCGTAGGGTACGCACCGCGTGCCTTTTACCTTGGCAATTGCAACAACCGATAAAGGTACGCGGTGCGTACCCTACAAAAAAACCATTCTCGGGGGAGAAAACACCATGAAATTCAAACTCAGCACCTTTACCGCCGCGCTGCTGCTCGGTACTGCAAGCTTGTCAACACAGGCCGACGAAACCTGCGCCTCGCCGTACATGGCAAAAATCACGGGACAAGAAGATTTCATTTACGTCTGGACCCTGGGTGCAGAAGGCGTCGGCGATGAGCAGGACAAACTGGTTACCATCGACGTCAACCCGAAATCCGGAAATTATGGCAAGGTGATTGACAGTCTATCTGTCGGCGGCCGCAACGAAGCCCACCATTCCGACTTCACCGACGATCGCCGCTTCCTGTGGGCCGGTGGTTTGGACACCAACAAGATCTTCATTTTCGACGTGGCCACCGATCCCGCCAAACCCAAACTGGTCAAGACCATCACCGATTTCGTCGCCAAGAGCGGTGGCGTGGTGGGCCCGCACAGCCTGTACGCCTTGCCGGGACGCATGATCATTACCGGTTTGTCGAACAACAAGGATCACGGCGGCCGCACCGCGGTAGTGGAATACAGCAACGCCGGCGACTACATCGCCACCTATTGGCTGCCGACCGACGGCAATCTGCAGGGCGCGATCAAGTCCGGCAAATACGCCGACGGTTACAACTACGACATCCGTGCCCTGCCGCGTAAAAACCTGATGTTGACCTCGTCGTTCACCGGCTGGTCGAATTACATGATGGACTTCGGCAAGATGTTGAATGATCCGGAGGCGATGAAGCGCTTCGGCAATACCGTGGTGCAATGGGATTTGCACAGCCGCCAGCCGAAGAAAGTCTTAGACGTGCCTGGTGCGCCGCTGGAAATCCGCTGTGCCTGGGACGAAAGCCATAACTATTGCTTCACCAGCACTGCTTTGACTTCGAAAATCTGGCTGATTTATCAGGACGACAAGGGCGAATGGCAAACCAAGGATGTGGCCGACATCGGCGATCCAAGCCAGGTGCCATTGCCGGTGGACATTTCGATCTCCGCCGACGACAAATCGTTGTGGGTCAATACCTTCATGGACGGCAAGACCCGCCTGTTCGACATCAGCGACCCGTTCCATCCCAAGCAAGTGCTGGAGCAAAAAATCGGCGCGCAGGTCAACATGGTGTCATCGAGCTGGGACGGCAAACGCCTGTACTACACCTCGTCGCTGCTGGCCAACTGGGACAAGAAAGGCGCGGATAACGAGCAGTTCTTCAAGGCCTATAGTTGGGACGGTAATAAGCTGACCGAACAGTTTTCCATCGACTTTACCAAGGAAAAGCTGGGCAGGGCGCACCAAATGCGCTTTGGCGCTTATGCCTTATACGGTCAGTCGCCGAAATAAGCTGAAAATACCGGGTGCGACTGCTGTCGCCCTATTCAATCGAAAAAATCGAAACTCATCTGCCCGCCCGGCGCCGGTTTTCTGAACAAATCCGTGCGCAGGTCGGGCATTGCCCGGTCCAATCCCAGCTTTTTGCGGATCAAACGAAAGCGCTGGGCAATCAAATCCGCATAGCTACCGTCGCCCCGCAATCGCTGGTGGAACGCAGCATCGTAGACCTTGCCGCCTCGAGCATCGCGTACCCTGTTCATCACATGCTCGGCTTTCAGCGGGTAGTGCTGGCGCAGCCATTCCTGAAACAAATCCGCCACTTCCAACGGCAAGCGCAGCAGAATATATTCCGCGTTCGATGCGCCAGCCGCGTACGCGGCCTTGACGATGGTTTCCAATTCGCAATCGGTCAAAACCGGAATCACCGGTGCCACCATCACCCCGACCGGCACGCCCGCTTCACGTAAGCGTGTCAACGCTTCCAGGCGCCGGTGCGGCGCGGCGCCCCGCGGCTCCAAAGTGCGCGCCAGACTTTTGTCCAGCGTGGTGATCGAGATGCCCACCGACACCAAGCCCTGCCTCGCCATTTCCGCCAGTATGTCGACGTCGCGCTCTATCAATGCCGACTTGGTGACGATGCTGACGGGATGACGGCTTTCCGCCAGCACCTGCAAAATCCCCCGCATGATGCGCTGCTGCCGCTCCAAAGGCTGGTAAGGGTCGGTATTGGTGCCCAACGCCAGCGGCGCGCAACGATAATTGCGCTTGCCGAGTTCCTCGCGCAGTAACCGAGCGGCATCGGGCTTGATCAGAATGCGGCTTTCAAAATCCAGCCCCGGCGAATAACCCAGATAGGCGTGCGTCGGCCTGGCGAAACAATAGATGCAGCCATGTTCGCAACCTCGATACGGGTTGATGGAACGGTCGAACGGGATATCCGGCGAATCGTTGTAGGTGATCACCGATTTACTGCTGTCGACGATGACTTCGGTCGCCAGCGGCGGTAGATCGGCACCCAACCCGCCCCAGCCGTCGTCCTCGGCATGGCCGCTTTGCTTCTCGAAACGGCCGGTGGCGTTGCTGATGCTGGCGCGGCCTTTGTGGATCAAGGGTCTGCTCATGGAAAAGGGTAGAAAAATCGATGGCGCTATTTTTCAGGCTCGCCATGCAAAATCAACTCGATGAATTGAACCTATTCGAGCCAAAAAATCAGGGTTACACGGCCCCTTGAATCTCCTTCGGAAATTCATTCCATCGATGAGCGGTATACGGTTTTACATCTCGTAACACTTAATGGCTTCTGGTTGAAAATATATCGTATCGATCTTATAGGACCTGATTCCCTCTGGGAATTGCTGTTCAACCGTATTGCCAATGGAAAAGCCGATGATCGCAACCCCCAGATCGGAGAGAATGGACAATTTGCCTTGCTCGAGGTCCGCTTCGCTTGGAAATACCAATGTATAGGTCATGCTTTTGCCCGTGTCGATATCGACGAGGCGGACACAGGTGTTCATCGTGACCACATAAGGTGGAATCTGCTCTGGAGGTAGAATCGCGGCACGGTTGAGTTCACCTTCCAATGTATCCAGTAGCATCGAAGGCTTGGCGCCGAACTGCCTGGCGGTTATCAGCAGATCTCGTAAACGGGCGCAGTCGAGCGAGGAAAGAATGATGTTTCGAACCTTCATGAAGTCTTTCATAATCTCAGTCACCTTGCCAAATGAAGAAAGGCCGGCATGACCGGCCTTATGCCATACAAGCGTTTTATTGCAACAGCTCCAAAGCCTTTTCAGCGGCTTTTTGCTTTGCTTTCTGTGTTGCCGCATCCACGGCTTCGTCGGCCGATTTAGGTGCCGCATCAACCGTGCCTTTGATTTGCTCCACGGTTTCCTTGCCGCTTTTCAAAGTCTCTACGCCTTGCTTGACTTCCTCGGGAGTGGCTTCTTGAAGCTTTTGCGTGGCCGCGTCTTTCAATTGCTCCTGAGCCTGTTGTTTCAGCGCATCAGGCGAGGTTTCCACGCCCTGTTTCAGATCTTTGACTTTTTCAAGGGTTTCGGCGCCTTGTTTGATTTCATCCGGCGTGGCTTCCTGAAGTTTACGCGATGCGGCATCTTTCAGCTGCTCTTGAGTCTGTTGCTGGACTGCTTCCGGCATGCCTTTAACGTCTTGTTTCAAGGTTTTCATGTCTTGCTGAATTTTATCGACGGCTTTGGCGCCTTGAGCTTCCTTGACCTCGACGGACGGCTTGTCGCCCATGGCCAATTGCATGCCAACCTCTTTCAGCGTGGGCTGGCCGGCAAGTACGCCGCCAGAAACCAGCAACAGGGCACTGCATAAAATGATTTCGGTTTTCATAGCTTGCTCCGCGAGTTTATTATTGAACTAGGACTGACAACCATAGCACGCAGTCTCTTAACTTGCCATTAAGCTTCGGCATGCTTCCGACCTGGATAGCCAACTCATTCGGCTCGATGCTCAGAATCAATATTTTACTGGCAAGCCGATCTTGACCACCGAGAGCATATTTAGGACTTACGCATTGACGATCAAGCAATAACTATGTCATAGGAAGTACATTTAACAAGAACGATTCAGGGATGATAAGAAAGCCTAGCCGCCCACCGACAGCGCGTTGCACCTTGCCAATGTATATGGGATTTTTGATGAGCGAACCGAAATCAAGTACCTGCACCCGTCTTTCCGAGGTGATGAACATTTCCCATGACAGCGTGAATCGTTTCCTGTTACGAGAAAGTTACGAGCCGAAAGACTTGTTCAATGAGGCAAAATGTCTGTTGAACTTGGTGGGCGGGACGCTGAACGTGGATGACAGCACCTTAGACAAACCCTACAGCCAACGCATGGAACTGGTTGGACATTTTTGGTCTGGCAAGCATCATCGCGTGGTTAAAGGCTTGAATCTCATCACGTTATACTACACTGACCCGCAAGGCCGCAGCCTGCCCGTTAACTATCGTGTATACGACAAGGCAGAAGGAAAAACCAAAAATGATTATTTCCTCGACATGTTGGGCGAGGTGCTGGCTTGGGGATTACAACCGAATTTTATGACCGGGGATAGTTGGTATTCCTGTGTGGACAACCTTAAGACGGTAAAAAACCACCGGATGGGGTTTATGTTTGCGGTGGAAAGCAATCGCCGGGTGTCGACGGAAAAAGGCACCTGGATCCAGGTACAAAAACTGGACATTCCTGACGACGGCATGCGGGTCTGGTTACGTGATTTTGGCAACGTGAAGCTGTTTCGGACGCGGTTAAAAGACCAACTGCGCCATTACGTGGTGTTCCTGCCAGAGGCTGAGGCTTATGATGCCTTTAAGCAATCCGATTTTCAGAAACTGCACGACCAGCATTGGCAGATCGAGCAATACCACCGCATGATCAAGCAGGTTTGCAACATCGAGAAGTTC
Organism: Methylomonas rapida; assembly: GCF_024360925.2. Lineage (NCBI taxonomy): Bacteria > Pseudomonadati > Pseudomonadota > Gammaproteobacteria > Methylococcales > Methylococcaceae > Methylomonas > Methylomonas rapida. The sequence continues at coordinate 4,526,785 of NZ_CP113517.1, forward strand.
CAAGTCCGTAGCAAAGTACCGATACTCAACCATATCTTTGCCGCTTTATGTGGCTATGTTCATCTGCAGCGAATGCAATTTACTGAAATTATTCGCAATGCTTACCAATGGCAAAGAACGTTGTATCAGGATGTGATCGCCGCATTCGTCAACAGCTTCATGGTCGGCAAGGAATATTTGAACCCACAGTTTCAGGCTTCCGTCAATGCGTAAGTCCTAATATTGTTGACGATATTCTGATTCCCGCTCGCCGTCCAATTGCCAGAATCCTTAGTTCCATGCCTTGCAAGGACGATGCGGCAATTCGATTGCTGTAATATGCCCGTTCGACATCACTGTTGAATCCTACCGTTCATGAACAACCAAACCAGACTAGCCATTTTCGATCGCCTCGCCACTGCGATTCCGGAGCCGACCACTGAATTGAACTACGACACGCCGTTCGAATTACTGATTGCGGTGGTGCTGTCCGCCCAGGCCACCGATAAAGGCGTCAATAAAGCCACGGAAAAACTGTTCGACGTTGCCAATACGCCGCAGGCTATTTTAGCCTTGGGAGAAGCAGGTCTGAAGGAATACATCAAGACCATAGGCTTGTTCAATAGCAAGGCCGCCAACATCATCAAACTTTGCGAAGCCTTGCTAAAGCACCATGGCGGCGACGTGCCGCAAGACCGTGCTGCCCTGGAGGCTTTGGCGGGTGTGGGCCGCAAGACCGCCAATGTGATTTTGAATACCGCCTTTGGCCATCCTACGATCGCGGTGGACACCCATATTTTCCGCGTCGCCAACCGCACCGGACTAGCACCGGGCAAAAACGTGCTGGAAGTGGAAAAAAAACTCGATAAAACGGTGCCCAAACAGCATAAAAAAGACGCCCATCATTTATTGATCCTGCATGGCCGCTATGTCTGCATGGCGCGAAAGCCGCGCTGCGCAGAGTGCTGCATCGCGGATTTATGTGAGTTTAAGCAAAAAAGCCTGTACTGAGCTTACAATGCGGTAGACTGAGCACGACTAGTGCCATGTTCATTTACTTCAGCATGGCTGGAATCCAAATTTACCAAAATGCCCCAAGAGGTTACATCATGAAAAAATTCCACAAAACTCCTTTGACTCTGGCCATGGGCACGACCGCCGTCATTTCCGGATTTGCCGCCAACGTCAACGCGGAATCCAATCCATTTGCGATGAGCGAGTTATCTGGCGGCTACATGGTAGCGGAAGCATCCAAGACCCGCCACGGCACCTGCGGCGGAAGCATGCCCGAATTTTCCAACAAAGGCGGCAACGGCGTCTGCGGCGGCAACGTAACGGATTCTAACGGCAATAAAATCAATGGCGCAGCCAAATCCGGCAAAGCCCAAACCGGCGCCAAAACCAAGAAAGCGGAAGGCTCCTGCGGCGAAGGCATGTGCGGCGGCATGATGGAAGGCGGCAAAATGAAAAAAGGCATGGAAGGCATGTGCGGCGAAATGATGAAGGGCAAGGAAGGCGCTTGCGGCATGATGGGCGGCATGGGCAATATGAGCGACATGAAGCATGGTGATGATGCCAGTCAGAAAAAGGACAAGACCGAAGAAGGTAGCTGCGGTGCGATGATGAAAGGCGGGGAAGGCTCTTGCGGCGCGATGATGAAGGGTGGCGAGGGCAGCTGCGGCTCCAACATGTAATGCCGCGGGCATCCCTGTCGATATTCATGCTTGAGCAAGGCACTACCGCACTCAATGCGGGCTTGGGATTGCGGCGTTCCTTTTTAGCGGAAGTCGCCGCTCAACCGCCCGCGCATGTGGATTTTTACGAGGTGGCGCCGGAAAACTGGATGACGATAGGCGGCAAACTCGGCAAGCAATTTCGGGCGATGACCGAACGCTTCCCGTTCGTTTGCCATGGCCTGTCGTTATCGATAGGCAGCAGCGATGAACTCGACGAGGTGTTTGTCCACGACCTGAAACGCTTCATGGCCGAACACGGCATCAAGTTCTACAGCGAACACCTGAGTTATTGCAGCCATGACGGCCACTTGTACGATTTGATGCCGATACCGTTCACCGAAGATGCCGTCAAGCATGTGGCGGCGCGTATCCGGCGGGTGCAAGACATTCTGGAACACAAGATCGCCATCGAAAACATTTCCTATTACGCCGCTCCGGGCCAGGAAATGTCGGAAATCGATTTTTTCAACGCGGTGGTCGAGGAAGCCGACTGCAACGTGTTGATCGACATCAACAACATCTACGTCAACAGCGTCAACCACGGGTACGATGCCGAAGCCTTTCTGCGCGCCATGCCGGGTAAACGCATTGCTTACGCCCATATCGCCGGCCATTATGTCCAGGCCGAGGATTTTCTGGTGGATACCCACGGCGCGCCCGTCATCGACCCGGTGTGGCATTTATTGGCCAAGGCCTACGAGGCCTTCGGGGTGTTTCCGACCTTGCTGGAACGGGATTTCAATCTGCCGCCGCTGGCGGAATTACTCAGGGAAGTCGACACGATACGGGCAATTCAACAAGAAGCCAATCAACAGTCAGATAAGCGGGTAGCCTGATGGCCGTTGATTTTAAAACCAAACAAGCCGAATTCGCCGCCTACATTCGCGACCCGAGCAATCAACCCGTGCCAGCCGAGGTCGATCCCCAGCGCATGGCGATGTACCGGGAGCTGTTTTTCAACAACATCAATGGCTTTTTGAGCAGCAATTTTCCGGTATTGCGAACGATATTGGACGACGCGCAATGGCTGGAATTGGTGCAGGATTTTTTTCTCCGCCACCGCTGCCAAACCCCGCATTTTTCCGAAATTGCCGAGGAGTTTCTGGATTATCTGCAAAACGAACGCGAGGCAGCGGGCGATTATCCGTTCTTATTGGAACTAGCCCATTACGAATGGGTGGAAATGGCGTTAGCCATAGCCAAAGCCTCGCCGTTGTTTGGCGATGCGGCCTTCGTGAACGAGATTCTGCAACAAAAAATCGCGCTCTCGCCGCTAGCCTGGCCGCTGGTTTATCAATACCCGGTGGAAAAAATCGGTCCTGCGCTTCTGCCGCAAACCGCGCCGGCGCAACCCACTTACTTGATCGTGTATCGGGATAGCGACGATCAGGTGCATTTCATGCAGACCACGCCACTAACCTACCATTTATTGCAGTTGATCGAACAACTGGAAGGACAGGCCGGCGAAGCAGTTCTTGACGCGTTGGCTGTCGAAATCGCCGGACAAATCGACCCGCAGACCCTGCAAGACCTTGGCTTGCAAACCCTGCGGGAACTGGCCGGCAAGGGCATCGTCATTCCGGCTGTTGACGCTTGAAGCGATGCACCCAGACCAGACCATCGTCGTTCCATTCCATGTTGGCGTGCATTTTTAAAATCAAATCCTTGTACATCGCCAGACTCGGATAACCTTCGGCTTGCGCATCGGCATCGGTCATGTCGCCGATACGTTCTCTATCCACACGGGTCACGACGAATTCCACACCCTCCAGCACGAAAGTTTCACCAGGGTAGGCATAAAGGCCGTCGCGGCGTTGCTCGGTTTTTTGCCCGCTCAAGGCCGCGGCTACCAGTTTTGGGTGGCGAATCAGACGTTCGATGTCGCAGGTTTTTTCCGGATAATCTTGCATGTTCAATTCCTAATCGATTGGCTAAGCCGGTTATTATCAACCATAATGCCCGGTTTTACCTGTTGGAGATTCGTTATGCGTTATTTACATGCGATGGTTCGCGTCAAAAATCTTGACGAATCGCTGGATTTTTATTGCGACAAACTCGGGTTGACGGAAGTAAAGCGTATCGAAAACGAAGCGGGGCGTTTTACCTTGGTCTATCTGGCCGCGCCCGGCGACTACCGACAAGCCAGCGACAGCGACGCACCCTTGCTGGAACTGACCTATAACTGGGATAGCGAGGACTATACCGGCGGGCGTAACTTTGGCCATTTGGCCTTTGAAGTGGAGGACATTTACGCCATCTGCCAAAAGCTGATGAACCAAGGCGTCACCATCAATCGCCCGCCACGCGACGGCTGGATGGCCTTCATTCGTTCGCCTGACCAGATTTCGATCGAATTATTGCAAAAGGGTGGTGCGTTGCCACCGCAAGAACCCTGGGCGTCAATGCCCAATACTGGAACTTGGTGAGGACCTCCATTGCCGCCGCTCAGCCTTTACATCCACTTTCCCTGGTGCATCCAAAAATGCCCATATTGCGATTTCAATTCCCATGCCGTTAAAACCGGAATTCCGGAAATGCAGTACGTAGAGGCATTGCTGGCGGACCTGCAGGCCGATTTAACCTTATTGCCCAGCCCACGCCCCATAAGCAGCATTTTCATGGGCGGCGGCACGCCCAGCTTGTTTTCGCCTGATGCATTACGCCATTTACTAACCGGCGTGAGGCAACAGGCCGATTTGTGCCCCGATTGCGAAATCACGCTGGAAGCCAATCCAGGCACCTTCGAAAGTGCCAAATTCGAGGCCTTTAGAGCCCTGGGCATCAATAGGCTGTCGATAGGCATACAAAGCTTCAACGACCGGCATTTGCAGCGATTGGGCCGAGTGCATGACGCCGAGGAAGCCATCAAGGCAGTGAATATCGCCATTCAAGCCGGTTTCGACAATCTGAATCTGGACTTGATGTTCGGCCTGCCGGAACAAACCGAAGCCGAAGCCCTGGCCGACATCGAAACCGCCATTGCGTTGAATCCAAGCCATATTTCGTTTTACCAGCTCACGCTGGAACCCAACACCTATTTTTACCGCTTCCCGCCCAAGCTACCCGAGGACGACAGCATTTTTGCATTGCAAAAAGCCTGTCAGCAGCGCCTGTCCACGCGCGGTTACCAGCAATACGAGATTTCGGCCTATGCCAAGGCCGGATTTCAATGCCGCCACAATCGCAATTACTGGCAATTCGACGATTATCTGGGCATAGGCGCCGGCGCGCACGGCAAGATCAGTCGAAAACTGCCCTATGACATCGTGCGCACAGCCAAAACCAAACACCCGGAGCAGTATCTTGCCCGACGTACGATTGCCAGCATCGAACCGATCGCTATTGAGCAATTGCCCTTGGAATTTTTGATGAACCAGTTGCGCCTGAAAGCCGGCTTCCATCTGGACGACTATCGCACCCATACCGGCTTAGCCGCAGAAACGCTGGAACCGGCTTTATCCGAGTGCATCGCTGAAGGTTTGTTAACCAAACGAAGTCAGCAGGTTTGTTGCTCGGAAAAAGGTTGGGATTTTCTCGACGAAATTCTGGAAAAGTTCATTCCGTAAAAAACGGCGGGTTATAATTTCCTATTCGCTGTTCGGAACCCATCATCATGCTCGATTATCAAAAACAGTTCATTCGCCTGGCTTTAGACTGTGGCGTGCTCAAATTCGGCGAGTTTCAATTGAAATCCGGCCGAATCAGTCCTTATTTCTTCAATACCGGTTTATTCAACACCGGCGCGCAACTGGACAAACTCGGTCAATTTTACGCGCAGGCGCTGATCAACGCCGAGGTGAACGTCGATGTACTTTACGGTCCGGCTTACAAGGGGATTCCGCTGGTCAGCACCACCTCCATCGCCTATGCACGCCTGAAGCAAGACATTCCATTCGCGTTCAACCGCAAGGAAGCCAAGGATCACGGTGAAGGAGGGGTATTGGTCGGCGCGCCGCTGCAAGGCGATGTCTGGATACTGGATGACGTCATCACCGCCGGCACGTCGGTGCGGGAGTCGGTCGACATCATTCGCGGCGCCGGCGCCAACGTGGCCGGTGTGGTGATCGCGCTGGACCGACAGGAAAAAGGCCAGAACGAGTTATCCGCCGTGCAAGAGGTTTCCACTCAATTCGGTATCCCAGTCATTTCTATTATCTCGCTAGCCGAAATAATCGAATTTATTGAACAAGATAACAGTTTTGCCGACAAATTACCGATTATCCGCTCATATCGCCAACAGCACGGCACTTAGCACAAGTGCCGTACTACCGCTTCTTTGTATTTAGTCTACAATTAGCCCTTACTTAACGCCCTCTAATAACGAGTACAGTCAGCAGAAAGGCTTGCCATGGGAAATCTGGAATTTAAAGATCAATTACACGAATATTCGAATTGGCGTGAAAAATTGATACAAGCGATAGAAATGTATCGCGAATGGCGCACTCGTTATAAATTCAGCGACCCGCAAAGCACCGATACGTTGCTGAATATCCTGCAAGGCCTGCAGTCCGATCGCGTCACCCTGGCATTCGTCGCCGAATTTTCCCGCGGCAAAACCGAGCTGATCAACGCCTTGTTTTTTGCGGAAACCGGTGTGCGCTTACTGCCGTCGTCGCCAGGCCGCACCACCATGTCGCCGACCGAGCTCTATTGGGACGAAAAGGGCGGCAGCTATATCCGCCTTTTGAACATCGAAAGCCGGCTGGAAGACATCTCGCTGATGGATTACAAAAACAATCCCGATCGCTGGACTCAGATCAGCTTGAACACCGATTCACCCACGCAAATGCAGGAAGCTTTCAAAGAGCTGATTGCAACGAAAAAAGTCAGCAAGGAAACAGCCGACAAGCTGGGCTTGTGGAATGAGCGCGAAGCGGCCGAACAAGGCATCATCAATCCCGAATTCGTCGAAGTACCCTGCTGGCGCCACGCCTTGATCAGTTTCCCCCATCCGCTATTGAAAGAAGGCTTGTGCATCCTCGATACTCCGGGCCTGAATGCGCTAGGTACCGAACCCGAGTTGACCCTGAGCATGCTGCCCAGCGCGCAAGCCATCGTATTCGTGCTGGCCGCCGACACCGGCGTGACCAAAAGCGACCTGGAGATGTGGAAAAGCCACGTTTGCAGCTCGCGCGGGCAACGCCGCCAAGGCTTGGCCGTCGTGATGAACAAGATAGACTCTATGTGGGACGACTTGGCCGGCGAAACAGGCTATGAAGCCGCGATCCAAAAACAAATCGAAACCTCGGCCTCTATCCTTAACCTGGATAAAGAGGTCATCTTCCCGGTTTCGGCAAAACAGGCCTTGCTGGCAAAGGTTAAGGGCGACGACGCCTTACTGGAAAAAAGCCGTCTGAAAAAACTGGAAAATTATTTGTCCGAAGACATCCTGAACCAGCGCCGCGACATTCTGAAAGGCGTGGTGGAAAAGGATATCGGCTTCCTGGTCAGCGAATCGATCAAGCTGATGAATACCAAAGTCACCAACGCCAACAAGCAGTTGGAAGAATTCAAGCACATGGACTTTGAAAATCAGGAAATGACCGGCAAATTGATGGCGGAAACCCGCGACCGGCAAAACGCCTACATGGCCAACATCGAAAATTTCCAAGCCAGCCGCAAGGTGTTTGCCGTGCAGGCCCGCATGTTGATCGATTCGTTTTCGAAAGACAAAATCGATGAGATCATTCAACGCACGAAGCATGACATGAGCAAGAGCCTGACGACTTACGGCATGAAGCAAAACATGCGCAAGTTGTTCGACGAGCTACGCGACTTGTTGCAGGACTCGGTCGATATCACCGAAGAAACCCGCCGTCTGGTCAAGGCTATCCATAAGAAATTCCAAGACGAATACGGTTTCAAGGAAATCGAGCCGCAACTGTTTTCGATCAAGCAATATCAGTTCGAACTGGAACAAATTTTCGAAGAAGGCGAGGCCTTCCGCAACAGCGCCAGAACCACGATGACCGAACAAAGCATCGTGGTCAACAAACTCTATGGCACCCTGATTGCCAAAGCGAGGAACATTCTGCAACAAGCACACAAGGATGCCGCAACCTGGAGCAACAGCGTTCTAACCCCGTTGATGCACCAAATCAAGGATCACAAAAAGCAGATCGAAAGCCGTCTGGTCATGTTGAGAAAAATCAACGAGTCCAAGGGCACGGTCAGCGAAAGCATCGCCCAACTCGAGGCCGAACTGGCTCCGCTGAAACAGCAACGGCAAGAATTGCTGGCCATCATCAAGGCCATGCAAATCAATATCGCCAACGTCGAAACCATCTAAACCGCCGGCCACCAACCAAATTCAGTTGGGTTGCCTTCCGTGACAGAGTTCCTACGCCTAATGCGCAGGAACCCTTGCATAGCCAGTGGCTTGATTATCTAATTGAAATTTCGGCCATAGAAAATCTCGGCCATTTCATCCTGCAGCATTTCCTGAATTTCCTGCTTTTCCTCTTCGCTGAAATTACTTTCCTTTTCGAACAGGTAATTTTCCAGTTCGGTTTCCTTCAGCATCATCTTGGTGTGGAAGATGTTTTCCTGATACACGTTCACGTCGATCATCTGATACAGCTCTTTGGTGCTTTCGGCGATGTAGTTCTGAATCGAGTTGATCTTGTGATCAATGTAATGCTTCTGCCCGGAAATATCACGGGTAAAACCACGCACGCGATAGTCCATGATGACGATATCCGACTCGAAGCTGTGAATCAGATAGTTCAAGGCCTTTAGCGGCGAAATCTGTCCGCAGGTCGACACATCGATGTCGGCGCGAAAAGTGCAGATGTCGGTATCCGGATGACTTTCCGGATAGGTGTGCACGGTGATATGACTTTTGTCCAGGTGCGCCAGAATCGTATCGGGCAGCGGCCCCGGCGATTCCGAGTTCATGCCGGCCGGAATCACCGCGCCTTCCGAAATCAGCATCGTCACGCTGGCGCCCTGCGGGTCATAATCCTGATGAGCGATGTTCAAAATCTGCGCGCCGATGATGTTTGCGACATCCTTCAGGATTTGCGTCAACCTTTTCGCGTTGTAAGCCTCATCGATATATTCGATATAGGCTTTTTCCTGCTCCTTGGGCGCGTAACAAACGTCGTAAATATTGAAACTCAACGACTTGGTCAGGTTATTGAAACCGTGTAATTGTAATTTGCTCAACCGATCAACCCTCTATAACTTCAAAATCGTGGCTAATGTCCACTCCGGCCTTGCCCAGCATGATGGATGCGGAGCAGTATTTTTCGGCGGAAAGCTTAACGGCCCGTTCCACTGCGGCGGCCGGTAAATTTCTGCCCGTCACTCTGAAATGCAAATGGATCTTGCTGAAAACCGCTGGAACGGCATCCACGCGTTCCGCGGTCAAGTCGACCGCGCAATCGGTAATGTCATGGCGACCTTTTTGCAGAATGTCGACCACATCGAACGACGAGCAACCGCCGACGCCGAGTAAAAGCATTTCCATGGGTCTGACGCCCATGTTACGTCCGCCGTGATCAGGCGGCCCGTCCATCACGATGGCGTGCCCACTGCCGGACTCGCCGACAAATAGCCGGCCATCGACCCATTTGACTGTTGCTTGCATGTTGAATCCCGCAAAAATAAAAATGGCGCAAATTTTACAACGATACCGATCGTCGGATGGTTTTTTTTGCAAAAATTCACACTTTTGGGTAGGGTAACAGGATCAGCAGGACAAAATTATGACAACAAATGACTGTGGTTACTAAAAACAAGATTTCCCAAGAAGCCCTGAATGCGTTTTTACACGTCTGCCATTTACGCAGTTATCCAGCCAAACTGAGCATCATCAGGCCGGGTGACCTCGCGGATAGGCTGTTATTCGTCGTTGACGGCTCGGTCAGCGTCAGCGTGGAAGACGAAGAGGGGCACGAGCTCATTTTGGCTTATTTGAATAAGCATGACTTCGTCGGTGAAATTGGCGTGTTCAAAAATACCGAAGTGCGCAGCGCCTACGTCAAAACCCGCACCAAATGCCAGCTTGCCGAAATCGGTTATGACCGCTTCAAAGCGCTATTGAAAACCGATCTGCACGAACATGCGGTGGAAATACTCACCGTATTGGGCGAACAACTATCCAGGCGATTGCTGATTACCAGTCGCAAATACCGGGACCTGGCCTTCATGGACGTCGAGGGCCGCATCGCTCGAACCTTGCTGGATCTGGCCAAGGAACCCGATGCGATCACGCACCCGGACGGCATGCAATTGCATATCACGCGCCAGGAAATCGGCCGCATCGTCGGCTGCTCCAGGGAAATGGCCGGACGAGTCCTGAAGGAACTGGAAGACAAAGGCCTTATCACCGCCCACGGTAAAACCATCGTCGTGTTCGGCACGCGATAACGTGTAAAGAAAAACAGGGCATTCACTTTTAGGCGCGACGACTTTTACGCATCCGCCGCCATGAGCAAGCCGCTTCAGCCAACCTGGCGCCAAATCCCCGGCAGCGTTTGGGCCCTGGGGTTTGTCAGCCTGCTGATGGATGTATCCTCGGAGATGATACATAGCCTGCTGCCGTTATTCATGGTGACCCAACTTGGCGCCAGCAGCACGATCATCGGCTTGATCGAGGGCCTGGCGGAAGCCATGGCCTTGATCGTCAAGGTTTTTTCCGGCGTCATCAGCGATTACCTCGGCAAGCGCAAGACTTTGGCGCTGCTGGGCTACAGTTTGGGCGCGCTGACCAAACCCTTGTTCGCGATAGCCAACACCAGCGGCATGGTGTTGACGGCCCGACTGACGGATCGGATCGGCAAGGGCATACGCGGCGCACCCAGAGATGCCTTGATCGCCGACATCACGCCGGCCGAAATACGCGGCGCCGCGTTCGGTCTGCGTCAATCGCTGGATACCGTTGGCGCCTTTCTCGGCCCTTTGCTTGCCGTGGCCCTGATGCTATTGTGGCCTGGTGATTTTCGCGCCGTGTTTTGGCTCGCGGTTGTGCCCGGTTTATTGTCGGTTTTGGTGCTGTTTTTGGGCGTACGAGAACCCGCTGTCCGCGGCGAACCAGCCCGACATCAGCCGCTGCGACTCGAAAGCCTGAGGCGCTTGGGCTCGGATTATTGGTCCGTTGTCGCCATCGGCGCGGTGTTTACATTGGCGCGCTTCAGCGAGGCCTTTCTGGTGCTACGCGCCCAACAATGCGGCATTCCGCTGGCCTGGATACCTTTGGTCATGGTGGCAATGAATGTCTTCTATGCAACCAGCGCTTACCCATTTGGCAAATTATCCGATCGCTACAGTCATCGCCGATTATTGGGCATGGGTTTATTGGTCTTGATCGGTGCCGACCTGATTCTGGCCAGCCAATCGCACTGGGCGATGCTGATTGCCGGCGTGTCCTTATGGGGCGTGCATATGGGCATGACGCAAGGCCTGCTGGCGAAACTGGTCGCCGACACCACTCCGCGAGACTTACGCGGTACCGCCTACGGTTTTTTCAATCTGGTCAGCGGCATTGCCATGTTGGTCGCCAGCGTCCTGGCAGGCCTGTTATGGGATGCGCTCGGCGCGTCAACGACATTTTATGCCGGCGCGGTTTTTTGTTTGCTCACGCTGGCCCTGCTTCGCATAAAGCCCATCAGTCTATAAAAATCATTGGGTCCACGAAACACACGAAAATCACGAAAATCACGAAAATCACGAACAGCTTCAAAAAGTTATTGCTCAAAAAGCCAACACCTTGTGGGTAACTAAACCACGTGACGTAACCATCTGTTTTATTTCGTGCTTTTCGTGGACTACTGATGCTTTTAGGATCAGGGCTTGAAACCTTCCAACCACTCTCCGAACCGCGGTGGGAGCGTGTGCCCATCGGCATGAGTAAATTCAAACGGCACGGAAACCAATTGCATGCCTCGATTGACCTGAACGGCAAAATGTAAATGCGGCCCGGTCGTAAAACCCGTGTTGCCGGAATAACCGATCAATTCGCCCGCTTCTACCTGCAAACCGGGGCGCACCTGGGCTTTTTCCAACTCCAGATGGGCATAAACCGCCATGGAGCCGTCGTCATGCAAAATGCGGATGCTGTTGGCCTTATTGGCATAGGCCTGCTGGGTACCACTCTTGAAATGGTCGTCTTCGACTTCCAGCACCAAGCCGGCACGAGCCGCGTGCACCGGCGTACCAACCGGCATCATGATGTCGACCGCATAGCGATTTTGTTCGTCTTGATGACTGAATTCACCGCCGAAGGCCTGGGTGACCTGGAAACGACCGCCGGACGCCAACGGCGGCAGATAGGGCACCGCACCGGCATAATCGGGCAAGGGTTGCCCAATCACATAGCGATATTGCAGCGTGAAGCTCCATGATGTCGCCTGCCCGACACCCGCGACGCTGAAAAGCGCGCTGGTCTCACCCGGCGGGACGACAAAGCGGCGCGGCAATTCCGGCATCGCAATGACATTATCGTGCGCCTCCCAATCGACCTCGATTTCGACCGGCCCCGGATATTGATTGATGGCATAAAAATCCGGCTGGCTGTCATCACCGGACTTCTCCAGCCTGACCCATTGTTTGGCCGCGGGTTTGAGCTGCCTGACCTCGACCGCCCTATCCGTTACGGGCGGCTTGTCGGTGAAATGCCAAAGACCTCTTTCATCCTGGTATTTGTAGAGTTTTTTCGCTGCCGCCGAGGTACTGAGCAGCAACAGCACCAACACCAGCAGATGTTGCCCACGCACGATCTGGCGATTTATTTGCGCGTCGAACTGAAAGTATAGGAACGCACGATCCCCTGATTGTCGAAACGAACCAGCAAATCCTGGGTATCGTCGGCACCAAACAACGAATATTTGTAAATACCGTAGGTCCACGTGGTTTTGCCGTCTTCCATGCCTGTACGCCAGGGTCTGCCGAAAATTTCGGTAATGTCTTGTTTGGTGGATTGGCCAATTTTGATTTCCGGTACCCGAGAGCCCGAGAATTCCTGGCCGACAGTGAAGCAACCCGTCAATTGGGTAGAAGCAAGCACGCCTAAAAACAGCAGTAAACTGAGTTTTGCGGCCCGTGTGCCACGATTAAGAAACAGTTTTTTCATGAATGGAACCTCAATTGCTTGGTTGATTGATATATAAAGTGCTGATTAACCCTATTCTAGCCGATATTGCATGCCAAGCTCATCTGACAATGACGTTCTCGCTACGCTCACTTTCGATAACCGCTTCGTGCGGGAATTGCCCGCCGATCCGGAACAAGCTAACTATCGTCGCCAGGTCTACCAGGCCTGTTACTCGCGAGTACACCCCAAACCGGTCAAAGCGCCAAGGTTACTGGCGTATTCCACTGAAATGGCCGCGCTACTCGGGCTATCCGAAGAAACCTGTCAATCCGATCCGTTTTGCCAAGTATTTGTTGGTAACCGCATCCTGCCTGCCATGGATCCCTACGCCACCTGTTACGGCGGCCACCAGTTCGGGCAATGGGCCGGGCAACTGGGCGACGGCCGCGCAATCAATCTGGGGGAAGTCATCAATGAGAAAGGCCAGCGCTGGGCCTTGCAACTGAAAGGCGCGGGGCCAACCCCTTATTCGCGCAGCGCGGACGGCCTGGCCGTATTACGTTCGTCGCTCCGTGAATTTCTGTGCAGCGAAGCCATGCATCACCTTGGCGTGCCGACCACCCGGGCCTTGAGTGTGATCCTGACCGGCGAACACGTCGTGCGCGACATGTTCTACGATGGCAATCCGCAGTTGGAACCCGGCGCCGTGGTGTGCCGCACCGCACCGTCGTTCACCCGCTTCGGCCATTTTCAAATCTTTTCTGCGCGGAACGATTTGGATACCTTGAAAAAACTGGTCGATTACACGATACGCACCGATTTTCCGCATTTGGCCGCCCCTTCCGAAACCGTTTATTGTCAATGGTTTTCAGAAATATGTCGCCGCACCGCCGAGATGATCGTGCATTGGCAACGGGTGGGGTTCGTGCACGGCGTGATGAATACCGACAACATGTCCATCCTCGGCCTGACCATCGACTACGGCCCCTACGGCTGGCTGGAGAATTACGACCCCGACTGGACGCCGAACACTACCGACGCGCAAGGCCGGCGTTACCGTTTCGGCAACCAGCCCAAGATCGCTTATTGGAATCTGGTGCAGTTGGCCAATGCGCTGTATCCCTTGATTCAAAATGTCAACCCCCTGGAAGAGGCCTTGAATGTCTATGCGGCGACATTCGAGCTAGGCTGGCAGCAAATGATGGCCAACAAGCTGGGCTTGCGGACATTCGATCCCGCCCAGGACGACAACTTGGTCGCGGATTTACTTAACTTGTTGCATAACGCGGAAACCGACATGACACTGTTTTTTCGCGACCTGGCTATGCTCAAGTTAGACGATGAAATCGCCGCTTTCCAGCGATTACTGCAACAGAGTAGTTACACGACGCCGACTCCCGAGATTCAGGCGCGCGCCAAGCAATGGTTTCAGACTTATCAAGCGCGACTCAGGCTCGACAACCGACCCGATAACGAGCGCCAGCAGGCGATGAACGCGGTCAATCCGCGCTATGTCCTGCGCAACTATCTGGCACAGCAAGCCATTGATTTGGCGGAACAAGACGACTTCTGCATGGTGCGGGAGCTATTGGACACATTGCGCCAGCCTTACCAGGAACAACCGGGCCGCGAACGCTTTGCCGAAAAGCGGCCTGAGTGGGCCAAGCACAGAGCCGGTTGTTCGATGCTGTCCTGTAGTTCTTGAACGACAAAAAAACATGCTGAAAACGGCCATTTCGGGTATCCTTTTTGGGCTAAGCCAACGATTTTCTAGGTTCCGTAATGAACAACAATACCGATATTGCTGCAAAACACGATATTGATCCTGCAGAAACCCGGGAGTGGATGGAAGCGCTGCAAGCAGTGATTGAAATGGAAGGCAGCGATCGCGCCAATTTCCTGATCGAAACCCTGCTCAGTACCGCCAGACAATCCGGTCTGGATGTTCCTTTTTCCGCCAACACGCCTTACATAAACACCATCCCGGTCGACAAGCAGCCCAAATATCCGGGCAACACCGACATCGAACGCACGATACGTTCTTATGTGCGCTGGAACGCGATGATGATGGTGTTGCGCGCGAACAAGCACACCAATGTCGGCGGCCATATCGCCAGCTTCGCCTCGGCGACCACTTTGTATGACGTTGGTCAGAATCATTTCTGGCACGCGGCTTCCGACCAACACGGCGGCGACCTGATTTTTTCGCAAGGCCATTCGGCACCCGGCACTTACGCTCACGCCTTCTTGCTGGGCCGTCTGAGCGAAGAACAAATGGATAATTTCCGGCAGGAAGTCGGCGGCAATGGCTTGTCCTCCTACCCACATCCGTGGCTGATGCCGGATTTTTGGCAATTCCCCACCGTGTCGATGGGCCTAGGCCCCATCATGGCGATTTACCAGGCCCGCTTCATGCGTTACATGCAAGATCGGGGCATGGCCAATACCGATGGGCGTAAAGTCTGGGCCTTTTTGGGCGACGGCGAAACCGACGAACCGGAAACCCTGGGCGCAATCGGCATGGCCGGCCGCGAAAAACTGGATAACCTGATCTTCGTCGTCAACTGCAATCTGCAACGCCTGGACGGCCCGGTACGCGGCAACGGCAAGATCATTCAGGAACTGGAAAGCAACTTCCGCGGCGCCAACTGGAACGTCATCAAGGTCATCTGGGGCCGGCGTTGGGATCCTATCCTGGCCCGCGACAAGGATGGCCTGGTGGTCAAGCGCATGATGGAATGTGTCGACGGCGATTATCAAACCTTCAAATCCAAGGACGGCGCCTATGTGCGCAAGCATTTCTTCAATACCCCGGAATTGCAGGAACTGGTCAAGGATTACACCGACCGGGACATCTGGGAATTGAATCGCGGCGGCCACGACCCGATCAAAGTCTTCACGGCCTTTCAAGCAGCCGTCAACCATACCGGTCAGCCGACCGTGGTACTGGCTCACACGATCAAGGGCTATGGCATGGGTGAATCCGGCCAGGCGCAAAACATCAGCCATCAACAAAAGAAGATGAGCATGGAGTCGATCAAGGCCATCCGCGATCGCTACCAGTTGCCGATCAGCGACGATGAACTGCCCAAGCTGCCCTATATCCGCTTCGCGGAAGATTCCGAAGAATTCAAATACCTGCATCAACGCCGCGCCGATCTGGGCGGTTTTCTGCCTTCGCGGCGCCCCAAGTCCTATTCATTGGAAATTCCGCCCTTATCGGCCTTCAAAGGCCTGCTGGAAGGCACCGGCGAAGGTCACGAAATTTCCACGACGATGGCTTTCGTACGCATGCTGAACATCCTGGTCAAGGACAAACAAATCGGCAAGCGCGTAGTGCCCATCGTACCGGACGAATCCCGTACCTTCGGCATGGAAGGCATGTTCCGTCAGCTCGGCATCTGGTCGCAGGTCGGCCAGCTCTATACGCCGCAAGACGCCGAGCAATTGATGTTCTACAAGGAAGACAAGCACGGCCAGGTATTGCAGGAAGGCATCAACGAAGCCGGCGGTCTGTGCGACTGGATCGCGGCCGGTACCGCTTACTCCACCCACGGCGTGCCGATGATTCCGTTCTTCATCTATTACTCGATGTTCGGCTTCCAACGGGTCGCCGACCTGATCTGGGCCGCCGCCGACCAACGCACCCGCGGCTTTTTGCTGGGCGGCACCGCAGGCCGCACCACGTTGAACGGTGAAGGCCTGCAGCACGAAGATGGCCATAGTCACCTGATGTCGGCGACCGTGCCGAACTGTTATTCCTACGACCCAACCTTTGCCTGCGAACTGGCGGTCATCATCCATGACGGTCTGCGCCGCATGTATGTCGAACAGGAAGACATTTTCTACTACATCACCTTGATGAACGAAAACTACGACCAACCGGCATTGGTGGAAGGTTCGGAAGCCGACATTCTGAAAGGCATGTATCTGTTCAAGAAAGGTCCGCACAGCAAGAAACCGCGCGTGCAATTGCTCGGCTCCGGCACGATCTTCATCGAAGTGCTGTTCGCCGCCCAGTTGCTGCACGACGATTGGGGTGTGGATGCCGATTTGTGGAGTTGCCCGAGCTTTACCGAGCTGGCGCGCGATGGCCAGGCCTGCGAGCGCTGGAACCGCCTGCATCCGAGCGAAACACCACGTATCACCCATGTCGAACGTTGTCTGGATGAGGCGGCAGGTCCGGTTATTGCCGCAACCGACTACATGCGCGCCTTCGCCGAGCAAATTCGCCCATGGGTCAAGCGTCCTTATACCGTGTTGGGCACCGACGGGTTCGGCCGTTCCGATACCCGCGCCAATCTGCGTAAGTTTTTCGAAGTGGACAGATACCATGTCACCGTCGCCGCACTGCATGCGCTGGCGCAAGCTGGCGAGATCGACGCAGCCAAGGTCGACGCGGCGATCGCCAAATACGACATCAATCCCGATGCCACTGCGCCTTGGTTGATTTAACGGCTGATTTAACGGAAAAAAGATACATGAGCTCTTTAATCGAAATAAAAGTCCCTGACGTCGGCAACGTGCCCGAAATCGATATCGTCGAAGTTTTGGTTCAGCCGGGCGATCGGGTTGAATTGGAGCAAACCCTGGCGGTCATGGAGACCGACAAGGCAACGATGGACCTGCCGTCCAGCGCGGCCGGCGTGATCAAAGCCATACATATCAAGGCCGGCGATAAAGTCGCCGAAGGCAGCCTGATTGCGACGGTTGAAGTGAGCGAAGCCGCAGCGCCTGCTGCCGAAGCGGTTTCCGCGCCTGCCCCGGTTGAAGCTGCGCCTGCGCCTCAACCTGCTACGGAACCGAAACCTGAGCCCGCCAAGCCGGTATCGGCACCCGCAGCTCCGGTGGCAAGCAATGTCGAAGGCTACAAACCCCACGCAACGCCCAGCGTGCGCTTGTTTGCCCGCGAACTCGGCGTCGATCTGAGCAAAGTCCCGGCTGGCAGCGGCCGCAAGGGCCGGATTTTGCAGGAGGACGTGAAGAATTTCGTCAAGCAAGTCATGACTTCCGGCACACCAGCGGGTAGCAGCGCCGGCATTCCGCCGATTCCGGCCGTCGATTTCAGTCAGTTCGGCGAAATCGAGGAAAAACCCTTAAGCAAAATCAAACGTCTGACCGGACAAAACCTGAGCCGGGTCTGGCTGAACCTGCCGCTGGTGACCTATCACGACGAAGTGGCCATAGACGGCATGGAGGAATTCCGCAAAGCCGTCAATGCCGGTCAAGGCAAAGACGGCGTCAAGGTGACCGGATTGGTGTTCATCATGAAGGCCTTGGTCGCGGCGATGCAGCAATTCCCGTCATTCAACAGTTCGCTGTCACCCGAAGGCGACAAGCTGTTCCTGAAAAAGTATTACCACCTCGGCATCGCGGTCGACACCCCGAACGGCTTGGTCGTACCGGTGATTCGCGACGTGGATAAAAAAGGCATCTTCCAGTTGTCCAAGGAACTGGCCGACGTCAGCGAACTGGCCAGACAAGGCAAACTGAAACCATCCGACATGCAGGGTGGCTGCATGACCATCTCCAGCCTGGGCGGCATCGGCGGCACCGCGTTCACGCCTATCGTCAACGCGCCCGAAGTCGCTATTTTGGGTGTGACCCGCTCCAAGGTGCAACCCGTCTGGAACGGTAAGGAATTTGAGCCGAAATTGATGTTGCCGCTGGATATCACCTACGACCATCGCGTGATCGACGGCGCCGAAGGCGCGCGTTTCATGGAAGCGCTGAAAGCCAATCTGGCCGATATTCGGCGGTTGTTGTTGTAATCAAAATATATGTAGGTTGGGTTAGCGCAAGCGTAACCCAACGTTCAGCCGTTGGGCTTCATTGAATTCAGCCCAACCTACCTGTTATTTGGGAGTTAAGGATATGAGTAATTCCGTCACACACGCCGAAGTCTTGGTTCTGGGCGGCGGCCCCGGTGGTTACACCTCGGCGTTCCGTGCCGCCGATTTGGGCAAGCAAGTCGTCTTGGTCGAACGCCATCCCGTATTGGGCGGCGTCTGCCTGAACGTCGGCTGCATTCCATCCAAGGCCTTGCTGCACGTCGCCCACGTCATCCACGAAGCCGAGGCGATGGCCGAGCACGGCGTCAGTTTCGGTAAACCGCAAGTCGATCTGGACAGGGTCAGAAGCTGGAAGCAAAGCGTCACCGAAACGCTGAATTCCGGTCTGGCCAAATTGGCCAAGCAGCGCAAGGTTACCGTGATCCACGGCACCGGCAAGTTTTCCGGGCCCAACAGCTTGACGGTGGAAGGCGAAAACGGCTCGCAAACCGTCACCTTCGACAACGCCATCATCGCCGCAGGCTCGCAGCCGAGCAAAATCCCCGGTTTTCCGCACGACGATCCACGGGTCTGGGATTCCACCGACGCGTTGAACTTGAATTTCGTGCCGGAAAAGCTCTTGATCGTCGGCGGTGGCATCATCGGCCTGGAAATGGCGACGGTTTATCATGCGCTGGGTTCTAAAATCAGCGTGGTCGAGTTGATGGATCAAATCATCCCCGGCTGCGACAAGGATTTGGTCACGCCGCTCCAACGCAAGATCAAGAAGCAATACGACAACTTGTGGCTGAAAACCAGCGTCAAGGCCATGGAAGCGACCGAGGCAGGCATCAAGGTCACGATGGAAGGCAAGGACGCACCCGAATCGGAAATCTTCGATGCTGTGCTGGTCGCGGTCGGCCGCCGTCCGAACGGCAAACTAATAGATGCCGACAAAGCCGGCGTGAACGTCGACGAACGCGGCTTCATCCCGGTGGATAAGCAAGGCCGCACCAACATCGGCCATATCTTCGCGATCGGCGACATCGTCGGCAATCCTATGCTGGCTCACAAAGCCACCCACGAAGGCAAGATCGCCGCCGAAGTCATTGCCGGGCACAAAGCCGGTTTCGATGCGCTGACCATACCGTCCGTGGCTTACACCGACCCGGAAGTGGCCTGGATGGGTTTGAGCGAAACCCAAGCCAAAGAACAAGGCGTGGAATTCGAAAAAGCCACGTTCCCATGGGCCGCCAGTGGCCGCTCGCTGGCCTTGGGCCGCAACGAAGGCTTGACCAAGATTCTGACCGACAAAACTACGGGGCGCATTTTAGGCGCGGGTTTTACCGGTCCAGGCGCCGGCGAATTGGTTGCCGAAGCCGTGTTGGCGTTGGAAATGGGTGCCGATGCCACCGACATCAGCCTCAGCATCCACCCGCATCCGACACTGTCGGAAACCTTTGCGTTTGCGGCGGAGATGATAGAAGGCACGATCACCGATTTGTACGTGAAAAAATAGGCGGCAGGCGGATACCGCCCTGTATCCGCCAATTGGTGATGTAGGTTATACACGCATACCGTGTCGGTTTACGGATATTCAAACCCGAATGGTATGCGGTATGTAACCTGCCACGTTTACCGATTCTTGAAAAACGCCTCCAGTGCCGCCGCCCTATCCCCACCAACCTTTTGCGCATGCGGCCGGCTTTCGATCAATTGCATGTAAGCGCCTATACCCGGAATATGCTCGGCGACCAAATCCCGCCCATAAATCTGCTGGGTAGCGTATGACACCAATTGCAGATGCGGCCAGGCAACGACGTCGGCGGCGGTGAAATGCCCACCCAGCGCATAGGGGGTTAATTTCAGCAAACGCGCCAAACCGCTCAAACCTGCCTCGACTTTGCCCAATACCTCATCCTTGGTTTCTTGAGAAACTTTGCCGCCGAAAACAGCTTCGGCATAAATACGCCGTGCGATCAGTTCCACATTCAATTCGATATGCTGGATCAATTCCCGGCATTTCGCCCGCTCATAGGCGTCGGCTGGATAAAGCGAATGCTCCGGAAAGGCGTCTTCCAGATATTCCAGAATCGCCTGCGATTCGGATAGATAGCCGTCGGCCGTTTTGATGAACGGGATTTTGCCGAGCGGGGAGCGTTTCAATACCGCATCACTCTGGCCGGGCGGCAGGGCTTCTTCGGCAAAAGGAATGTTTTTTTCCAACAGCACCAGCTTTATTTTGTTGTAATAATTGCTGATGGCGATTCCATACAAGGTGATCATGTGAAGTCTCCAAAGATTGAGAAACGGTGGCGAGCGCCCAAAGCCCCCTTCAAATCCCGGGGCAGAAAGCAAAATCGGCGACCGAAAAAAGTCTAACAGAATTTCTTACGCTATTTGTTTTTTGAACCAAATCCATCCATTTTTGCATCGAGGATTTCATGAGTATTTTATTGATAGGCGCTGTCGCCTGTATCGCGGCGCTGTTGCTGTCCGCATGGCTAATGACCTTCGCCCGCTGGTTTCCTATTGAAGGCATAGACGGCAAGTTTTTAGTCGATTACAAAGCCATGATCCGGGGGCACATCGATTATGCGCTGATGGCCTTGTTCAATCTGGCATTTTTTGGGATGGGCATCGACTTGCCGGTTTTGGCCTGCTGGTGCGTGGCGATAGGCGGTTTCGCCAATCCGACGATCTTCGTGATTGCGGCTTTCGATCCGGATTTTTGGAATAAAGCTCACTGGAAAATTTTTTCGCTGGCAAGCTTTCTGATCACGACGCTCGGTTTTGGCTGGATAAGTCTTACCCTGCTGAAACATGCTTTCTAACTGCCAATCCGGCCAACCCGCTCGCCATCACATCCAGCAAATGCAAAATATATGTGGAGCCAGAAAGAGATTCGATTAAAACCCAGAAACCGAGGCTTTCATCTGGTTACCGATGAAATCGTCTCGCAGTTGCCGGAATTGCGCGAAGTCAAAGTAGGTTTGTTGCATGTCTTCATCAAGCATACCTCGGCCTCCTTGACCATCAACGAGAACGCCGACCCGACCGTGCGCGTCGATTTCGAAAGCCATTTCAATCATGCGGTACCCGAGGATCAGCCTTATTACCAGCATAGGGACGAAGGCAGCGACGACATGCCGGCGCATCTCAAGGCCAGTCTATTGGGATGTAGCCTCAGCATACCCGTCAGCAACGGCCGTTTGAACATGGGCATCTGGCAGGGTATCTATTTGTGCGAACATCGTAATCATGGCGGTAGCCGCGCCTTGGTGCTGACCCTGCAAGGCGAATAGCGCTTTGCCCAATTGGTATCCCGGCAAGGTACAATAGCCGTGTTTACAATGCCAACACGGGGGATTCTGATGAAACGCGTAAAAATTTTGTTGAGCGCCATGCTGTTGGCGACCAGTCTGGCCGGCCAGGCCGAGGAAGCCGTCGCCGATAAGGAAATGACTGTCTACCGCAGCCCGACCTGCGGCTGCTGCGGCAAATGGATAGAGCACGTCAAACAAAGTCACTTCGTAGTTAAAGACATCGTCAGCGACGACATGCAGGCCATCAAGAAAAAATATGGCGTGCCGGAAAATCTGGAGTCTTGTCACACCGCGATCGTCGATGGCTATGTGATAGAAGGCCATGTGCCGGCGGCGGATATTCAAAAGTTGCTGGAAACCAAGCCGAAGGTCGTCGGCTTATCGGCGCCCGGCATGCCGATGGGCAGCCCCGGCATGGAAATGGGCGGCAAAGCGGACGATTATGACGTGGTTTCGTTCGACAGCGCCGGCAACGTGCAGGTGTTTTCCGAGCATAAAGCCGGCCAATAAAATCTGACACGTCCAATTTAATAAGCTGATGCAGATCCAAGCCACTTTACAAAAACTGCTGGACAAACAAAACCTCGCCAGCGCCGAAATGCGCGCCGTGATGCATGCGATGATGGCCGGCGAATTGACCGATGCCCAAATCGCAGGCTTTTTGATTGCCTTGCGTTGCAAGGGTGAAACGGTCGAGGAAATCGCCGCGGCCGTCGAGGTGCTGCGTGAGCTGGTGCGTCATGTGTCGGTGCAGGGCGAACATGTCATCGACACCTGCGGCACCGGCGGCGATGGCGCCAATACCTTCAATATTTCCACGGCCTCCGCCTTCGTCGTCGCGGCGGCCGGTGGCAAGGTCGCCAAACACGGCAATCGTTCGGTATCCAGCAACTGCGGCAGCGCCGACGTGTTGGAAGCCGCCGGCATCAATCTGGATATGCCGGCCGAACAAGTGGCCGATTGCGTCAACCAAATCGGCGTCGGCTTTTTGTTCGCCGCCAAGCATCACAGCGCCGTGCGCCACACGGTCAACGCCCGCAAGCAGATGGGCGTCCGGACCTTGTTCAATTTGATCGGGCCATTATCGAATCCCGCCAATGCGCCGCATCAACTCATAGGCGTATTCGACAAGCAGTGGTTGGTGCCGGTCGCCGAAGTCTTGAAAAAACTCGGCAGCCGCCATGTGCTGGTCGTACATGCCGAAGACGGCCTGGACGAAATCAGCATCGCCGCGCCGACCGATGTGGCCGAACTGAAAAACGGCCAAGTGACGAGCTACCGTGTCACGCCGGAGCAATTCGGTTTGCAGCGCGCCAGCCTGGCTAGTCTCGCGATCACCGACGCGCAATCCAGCCTGGCGATCATCCGTTCAGTGCTGAATAATCAGCCCGGCCCGGCTTTGGACATCGTGGCGCTGAATGCCGGTGCGGCGATTTACGCGGCTGATTTGGCCGACACGCTGGCCGACGGCATTGAGCGCGCACAGCTGGTCATAGCCGACGGCAGCGCGCTGGCCAAATTCGAGGCGATGGTTGCCTACTCGAAAACCGTTTAGATAGACATCGTTCCCACGTTCCACGTGGGAATGCAGCATGAACCGCTCCGCGGTTCCGGACGCTGGAGCGTCCCTGTAGGCGTTCCCACGCAGAGCATGGGAACCATAAAAGCATTCTTTGTGCGGCGAATTCGCCACGAGCTACAGATCAATAGTTTACATTCATTTAATTTCCAGAAAAACCATGACCGATACTCCCGACATCTTAAAAACCATCCTGGCCAAAAAAGCCGAAGAAGTGACTCGCCGCAAGGCCAACACCCCGATTTCCATGCTGCAGGAAATCGCCGGCGGCGTGCAGGGACCGCGCGGCTTTTATCAGGCTTTGCGCGGCAAGGCCGACGCGCAAAAACCCGCCATCATCGCCGAAATCAAAAAGGCTTCCCCCAGCCAAGGCGTGATCCGCGAGGACTTCAAGCCGGTCGACATCGCGGTCGATTACGCGATGAACGGTGCCAGTTGTTTGTCTGTTTTGACCGACAAGGAGTTTTTCCAAGGCTCGGAAGCCAATCTGCAGATGGTGCGCGACAAATGCCCGCTGCCGGTGATCCGTAAGGACTTCATGATAGACCCTTACCAAATTCACGAATCCCGCGCCTTGGGCGCGGACTGCGTATTACTGATCGTGGCCGCCTTGGACGATGCAATGTTGAAGGAACTGCACGACACCGCGACCGGTTTGGGCATGGATGTGCTGGTCGAAGTACATGATGCCGAGGAGCTGGAGCGGGCATTGAAATTGGACGGCAACATGATAGGCATCAACAACCGTAATCTGCGCACCTTCGACGTGTCGCTGCAGACCACGCTGGACCTGAAAAACGCCATCCCGGCCGACAAACTGATCGTCACGGAGAGCGGCATCCACACCCAGGCCGACGTCAAACTGATGCAAGACAACGGCATCTACACCTTCCTGGTCGGCGAAGCCTTCATGCGCGCCGAACGGCCGGGCCTGAAGATGCGGGAGTTGTTCTTTTAATCGAACGGGAGTATCTCCCTTATTTTTCAGACTTCTCAAAAAAATCTAGCGTTTCGAAGCCGAAGAATTTGCTTTGCCATTTAGGGTGTGATAGAAATTTTTTCGTGGATGGAGTAATTCATCCACGCCCCATCGTTTGAACAGGCAAAACCACAACGAGAAAACGTTCAAACGTCAACGCTAGATTTACTAGCACTATCAATACGAGGAGACTAAACATGAAAAAATTTCTGTTAGCCATGGCTACATTCGCTGTCGTTACCGTCATGCCAACCCTGGCGGTCGCCGGCGAAGCGGATACTTGCAAAGGCTGTCACAACGGTTCAGTCGCGCCGGACGTTAGCGCCTTGAAAAGCAAATTCAAAACCGCCGATGAATTGGTAGCCGGCGCTAAAAAATCTCAAAATCCGATGATGAAAGCCGTCCAAGGCGATGAAGCCAAATTGAAAGCGGCCGCCGCGGAAATCGTGAAATAATTGTCTTAATTTGTGCTGGGTTGAGTGAAAGCGAAACCCAGCTTGATGGCTTTTATGCTGGGTTTCGCGTTGCTCTACCCAGCCTACCGGATTTTCTTACATTTATCGTAAACAAACTCAGGATCAAGGTCGACGCCTGCCTCCCATTCAATCGTATCGAAAGCAACTGCAACCTTTTCAAAAGAGCGGTAGTCTTTAATTCGATTAAAAACGCCAAAATCCAGATAGGGTTTCATATCCAATTCACCGCTTTCGCCGTTACTAAAGCTTATATCAAGCAAGTAATCATCTTTTGGAACAACAGTTTTTACCGATGGATACATAAATCCTCCTATCATTGCAAAGGTTGAATTTTTAAAGGCTCCTCGCCTTTCATAACCAAATGCCAATCACGCATAAGCTCTTCTTGATGTAATTCGGCCCACGCCAACACCAGTTTTGTTTGCTTTCTTGGTAAATTTCCTTCTATAAACTCACAGGTGCGTATATCGACCGTCCCTGTATATTCGGCATAGTAGACATGAAAGTGCGGTGGCGGATGTTCACCAGGCGCAAAATACATGCGAATAATAATTCCATAAAACGTCGATATGGTAGGCAAAGCAATTTCCTGATTATCCAATTTCATCCGGCGGAACCACTTTCGTGTTCCGCCTTATGGGTTGCTTGAACGGTATGTTTAAGTTACTGAATAGCCTGCAAAATTTCTGACTCCAATTTGCCGGTCGCTATGCATTCTGTGGCTCGACCATCTGACATGGCAGCAAAAGCAGCATTTCCTCCAGAAATAAATGAAATGGAGTCGGTGTTTGTTTGAGGAATGCCACCAGACACCCCATTAACTGTAATTATCCTAGATAGGACATATTTTGTGTTTGCTGTAACCCTTGTTTCGCTTGGTGATAATTCTTCAAATATCAAATTGATTCGCCCATCAAGGCTCATTTTTCTGTGAAATAAAAACAAATTTCCGGACATTACCTCATATTGCTGATCAGCCTTCGATGCTGGAAAGTCGTAGGTTCTCTCTCCTCGGGCATTGCTGACATAAGATATTATGCGTCCACAATCTACATAGTTTTCGGGATCGCCGGAATAACTTAGATTTATTAAACCTGAACTCTTATCGAGATTGTTTATCACAAAAAACTGTTTTCCAAGCTTTGGAACGGTAGCATTCCAAACTGCATCTCTAGGAGCACTTATCGTGATGGAGTTATTTAGTTTGGAGGCGGTTGTTGGTCTGACGTAATCCAATTTACCCGAACAACCAATACACGTTAAAGCCAGTAAAATCCAAAGTTTATCCTGAATCCGTGACTTAAAAGGCCATCCACGGCCGCAACGCAATGATTTAAAACGCTTATTCTGGGATAATACCGCTATTCTTCCATTCACCCGGCGAGTGATTCATGAAGCGGTTTATCCTGGAGCAATCTGAAACTGAATTTTATACCAGCCATTCTGGATTAGCCTTGGTCGGTTTATGTTTGAATCAATATGGCCAGCTCAATCAGGCGCTGGAAAAAGGTATTCCGCTACGGCACGGTATTGCTCACGCCGATATTATCAAAAGCTATATAGGCACCCTTAGCCTGGGCAAAAGCGACTTCGAAGCCATCGAAAACCATCGCGACGACGACTATTTCAAAGCCGCGCTCGCCATTCATCAAGTACCCTCCAGCGCCCGCCTCAGACAGCGACTGGATGAACACGCCGACGCCTTATTACCGATCATTTATCAAAGCAACCTCGATTTTCTGGCTCACGCCCAGGTGCCGGTAACGCCGTTAGCCACAGGCCATGTCGCGTTGGATATCGATGTTTACCCCATGAACAACGAAAAAACCTGCAAAGAAGGCGTCTCCCGAACCTACAAAGGTTTTGACGGCTACGCCCCGATTGCCCTCTATCTGGGTAAAGAGGGCTGGTGTATTGGTAATGAACTGCGCGAAGGCAAGCAGCATTGCCAATACGAATTCCGCTATGCGCTGGAGCGCGGACTCGCCGCCGCGAAACGTTTGACGACTTTGCCTTTGTTGGTCCGGCTGGATGGCGGTCACGACGCGCTCGACAATCGCATCGACTTACACGAAGCCGATCAGGTCGATTTCATCATCAAATGGAACCCGCGTAAACAAGATGCCGACGCCTGGCTGGCCTACGCCGAACAACACGGCCAGTGGACCACACCGCGCGAAGGCAAACGCGTGGCCTTGTTCAGTGTCATGGAGCAACACACTCGCAACGGTAAAACCTATACCTGTCGCAGGGTCATGCAAATCACCGAGCGCACCATCACGGCTCAAGGCCAAGCCCTCGTGCTACCGGATATCGAAATCGAAGGCTGGTGGACCAGTCTGCCGGTGGCCGATTACGACGATGCCATGGTTATTGCCCTCTATCGCGACCATGCCACCGCTGAACAATTCCACAGCGAATTCAAGACCGATCTGGATATCGAGCGCCTGCCATCCGGCAAGTTTGCCACCAACGACCTGATCATGAGCCTCAGCGCCTATAGCTACAACATCCTGCGCTGGATAGGCCTGATCGGCTTGCTGGGCGAACAAAGCCCGGTCAGGCATCCTGCCAAGCGGCGGCGTATCAAAACCGTGATCCAGGAACTGATGTATCTGGCCGCGCGACTCATCCGTAGCGGGCACCGGCTGAAGCTGCGCTTTTCACAGAGCTGTCCCGGTTTCATCGCTTTTGAATCCACCTACGCCAAACTCGCCGCCGGCTAGCGACTGATCGCTCTGCCATCGATAGCACAACGCCGCAAATTCACAGTGGCTTGGGAATCCTGCGCCTAAAGTCCATCAAATTGAATCATGCAGGGAAAATATTCCAGATAATACGCTGCATTTCTAGCCGTTAAACTCGATTGCCCGGACCACACTTTTAAATTCAGCGAATTTTGGAAGAGTATGACGAATAAAAGGTCTGGCAATATGTGGAGTCACGGATTCAGGTTTATGTTTCATAGTTCCTCGTTGATAACTCTAGCGTCATAGGTAATGGGTTTCCAAACAACTCGCAAAGGGCTATTTGGACATCCCTGTTGATAGTAGTGTTATAAATCATGGCTTCAAAGACTCTTTGATGAGTTCAACGCCAAGCGATTTGAGCAAATCGAATGGCAGCGAGCCACCCTTGTCTTTTGCATATTTTACTAGTTTTTTCCATACCTTCTCAGATCGAACAGCATCAAGGAACTCGTGACCAGCCCAATTCAAGCCTAGAACGTGCGCTCTGATTATCCGTCCAGTTTTGCTTATTTCGGGCTCGTAATCGACCAGACCTGCTTGTGCTAGCAGAAGAACATGATAACGAATCACGTCTTGTTCATAGCCTTCTACAGGAAGATCAAGTTCAGTCTTGAGGAATGGACGAGTCTCAAGAAAGAACAGGATTTTTCTGATCAGCTCCATATCGCGCTTCATGTGTTCACCGTTTTCTAACAAGTCACGTAGGGTACGCATCGCGTACCATTTTCAAAAATTTCCAATATGCCAAAGCCCAAAAGGTACGTGATGCGTACAAGCCTACCGAATCTCAAACCCCTCGAAAACCTCGCCAGCCTGATGCGGATTGGCCATCACCTGTTTGACTCTGGCCAGCAGCGGGCCTTTGTAACACCATGTCACCAGGGCATGTAAATCGTTCCTATCGCCCTCGGCGACGATCTCGACGTCGCCGTTCGGCAGGTTTCTGACGAAGCCGTTCAAGTTATGCTTGACCGCCTGTTTTTGCGTGTAGGCTCTGAAATACACGCCTTGCACCTTGCCTTTGACGATGATGTGCAAGCATTCCTTCATCGGGTGATCCTCCAACAGTAATGAATTTTTGGGTCGCGGGCGAAATCCTCGGGGATGGTCGAGGGACTGATGTCTTCGATGTTCAAATCCTGCAAGGCTTCCTTGTCCATCTTGAAGCGGCGGAAGTTGGTCGAGAAATACAACACACCACCCGGCGCCAGCAATGCGGCGGCGTTTTTTAGCAATTGTACGTGGTCGTTCTGCACGTCGAAGGCTTCGTCCATTTTCTTGGAATTGGAAAAAGTTGGCGGATCGAGGAAGATCAGGTCGAACTGCGGTTTTTGCTTTAAAGCGGCCTGCTCGGCCAGCCACTGCACGCAATTGGCCCGCACCAGCTTGTGGTCGCCGCGGATGCCGTTCAAGTCGAAATTGCGCTTGGCCCAGTCCAGATAGGTGTTGGACATGTCGACCGTGACGCTGGAAACCGCGCCGCCGACCGCCGCATGCACAGTCGCGCTGCCGGTATAGGCAAACAGGTTCAAGAAGCGCTTGCCCCTGGCCTGCTGCTGAATCATCGAGCGTATCGGCCGATGATCCAAGAACAGACCGGTGTCCAGATAGTCCTCGAAATTGACCCAGAACTTGCAGCCGCCTTCCTCGACCACATGAAAATGGCCGCGGTCGCCGAGTTTTTCGTATTGGTCCGTGCTCTTTTGCTTGCGGCGGATTTTCAAAAACACTTGGTCTGCCGGAATTTGCAAGACTTTCGGAATTTCGGCCATTGCCCCGGCCAGTCGTTGGTTGGCCTTAGCGGAATCGATGGTTTTCGGCGATTCGTATTCCTGCACGTTGACCCAAGTTTTGTCGCCTACAGGGATGTAGGCGAGGGGCGTGAGCTGGGAGCGGTAAGCTTCGCCTTGGTAAACATCCACCGCCACTGCGTATTCCGGCAAGTCGGCGTCGTACAGCCGGTAGCAATTGACTTGATTCTGCTTGGCCCATTTGCCGAGCTTTTTCAGATTCTTGCGCAGGCGGTTGCCGAACATTTCGGCTTGCCTGTCGGGCTGCTCGGTTTGCGCCTTGCGGCTGATTTGCTCGACACGTTCCTGCTGCGACTTGGCCTTGGGCTCGAAAAAGGCTTTTTCCTCGATATTGAAACGCAGCAACTTGCACTCCAACGCACCGTTGAAAAAGGTGACCGGCTTTTGCGAGCGTATGCCCAGCCTAAAACCCAGTTCCGGATTGCTGATGATCATCGCCGCCTGCCAGCCTGCAAAGCGACTTTTCAACACGTCACCGAACTGCCGATACAATGCTGCCGTTTGCTCCTCATCACCTAGACGCTCACCGTAGGGTGGATTACAGGCGATCAGGCCCTTGGGCCAGCTTTCCGCCGCCGACGCATCGGCGATGTCGCGTTTTTCGATATGGATTTTGCCGGATAAGCCGGCGTTTTCGACGTGCTGCAAGGCCGTCGCCACGGTGCGCCTGTCTTGATCAAAACCAACGATGACTGGCAATTTAGCCAATCCAGCCTCGCGCCGTTGTTTGGCTTCGTCCAGCAAGTTTTGCCACAGCGCCGCGTTGTGCTTCTTCCAGCCCAGAAAGCCGAAATAGTCGCGCTGCAAGCCAGGCGCCATGTCGGCGGCTATCATTGCACCTTCCAGCAGCATCGTGCCGGAGCCGCACATCGGGTCCAGCAACGAGCCGCCTTGGGCCGCGACTTTGGGCCAGCCGGCCCGCAACAAGATCGCCGAGGCCAGGTTTTCCTTGATTGGCGCCGCAATGCTGACATCGCGGTAGCCGCGCTTGTGCAAACTCTCGCCGGATAAGTCCAGGCTCAGTTGCGCCGTTTCGTTATGCAGATAGACGTTGATGCGAATACTGGGACGCTCGGTATCGACATTCGGGCGTTTGTTGAACTTGGCTCGCATCTGGTCGACGATGGCGTCCTTGACCTTTTGTGCGCCGAAATGGGTGTTGTTGATGGCCGGACTATTCTTGGCGCTAAACGACACCGCCAGGCTGTCGTCGGGCTTCATGTGTTCGAACCAGTTGATGCGCTTGACACCGTCGTACAAATCCTGCTGGGATTTGACTTCGAAGCTGCTCAAAGGCAGAAAGACCCGGTTGGCGGTACGCGACCACAAGCACACCCGGTAAGCCAGGGCCAAATCGCCCACAAAGGCCACGCCGGCCAGTTTTTGTTGCACGTGTTGGCCACCGAGCGCTTCGATTTCGGCGGCCAGAATGCCTTCCATCGCTTTGGGCGTGGTGGCGAAGAGTTGGTATTGCGTCATGATTTGCGACTAAGAATTGAGCGGCCGACAAGCATACCAAGAGTGCTCGCATCGCGGGAAAATTTAACGGATGCGACACGTCATATCGTTACGTCGATGCGCAAGGGCCGCCCGGCATACCCGCCAATCCATATTGTCGACCAGCCTGATGGGCGGCGGACAAAATCCAGCCCGGATCATTATTATGAACAAGAAACCTGTTATGACTCTGTTACTGACTTATTTGCTGATGCTGTTGGCGGTTTTCTTGCTGCAGCGCAAGATGATGTACTTTCCTGCTCGCATGACGCCGTCGCGCCACGCCGAAATGTTGACTCGGTTAAACTTGCAGCCTTGGCCAGCGGCGGCCGATCTGCGTGGTTTGATCAGCAAAGTGCCGCCTCTCGATGAAAAAGGAACGATTCTGGTTTTTCATGGTAATGCGGGCTCCGCAGTGCATCGCACCTATTTCCTCGACGCCTTGCAAATGCAAGGCTATCGTGTCGTCATCGCCGAATATCCGGGTTACGGTACCCGCAGCGGTTCGCCTACCGAAGCGACGCTGATCCAAGACGGCATTGCCACTGCCAAAATGGCGGCAGAGGCATTCAAGGGACCTTTGTTCTTGTGTGGCGAATCCTTGGGCAGCGGGGTGGTTGCCGGCATAGCAGCTTCAAAACAGGTTCCCGTGAAAGGATTGCTGTTAATCACTCCGTTCGATTCCATGTCCGAAGTGGCTCAACATCATTATTGGTTTTTTCTGGCTCGCTGGTTGATCCTGGATAAATACGACACCGCCGCCAAGCTTCGCGACTTCCATGGACCGATTGCATTGATAATGGCGGAACAGGATGAGGTCATCCCGAATAACAGGACGCTGGCTTTGTTCGATGGTTTACCGGCAACCAAGAAACTCTGGCGCTTTGAAAATGCGGGACACAATTCACTGCCCATGGACCAAGGGCAGCCTTGGTGGCAACAAGTCATGCAATTTATCGATCACTAACCCATTCGGCACGCGACGATATGCCACATTCATAATATAAGCAAACACTGATAACATACAGCCATTGCAGAAGTTCATTGCAATAAATCCTCCTTCAAATCCGGCTCCAAGCCGGATTTTTTTTGCCTGTTGGCCAGCATCCGCATTGTCACGGCATCTTCTCATATGTTCGGTGGCTCCAGGGCCGGATGGGGGCGGGCGAGTTCAAACGAAGATCCTCATGAAAAGAGGACTTGCTCCACGACAGGCAAAGCTTGCCGCATGTGTTCAAACCCATGCGAGCCGCCTTCATATGCCACAATTTTGGCAACAGCCCGATACTTCGATAACGTTTGCCTGGCATCGAGCAGCTCATCGGCCATATCCAACAAAATCGTCCTGTCTATTGCCTGCTTGCTGTTGCCCAGCTCTTGTTGATATTGCAGATACTGGTCGCAGTGATGTTGCTCCCACAGGTAAGGTTGCCCGGTCTCATAGTTTTCGGTCACGCCGATGAATTGCGGCAGCAAATCGCTTGGACTGGATACAGGATTGATCATGATCGTCTTGCATCCGGTCTTCATCGCCAGATATTCGCTAGCAAAGCCACCCATCGACGACCCCATGAATATCACGTCATAACCTTGATCAAGCAATTGATTCCATTCAAACAGCATGTCCTCCAGCAGATTTTGGAAATCACGGTAGTCGACATTCGGTGTAAAAAATACAATGCCCTTGTCCGCGCAAAAATCCCGCATAACCCGAAGCTTTTCCTTATTGGTCAGTAAATTGCCGCTTAGATCCAAGGAAGCGGAGTTGAAGCCATGCAAGTAGATTATGGCTTTGTTGTTCATTGCTGGTACTTTTCGCATGATTCACTTATGTATTGCCAAAACCAACCGCCTGCAATCTATGCAATTCTAGCGGGCACTACTCAAAAAAGCGTTCCGGATACAATCAAGCCGTGGATGAAAAAACCACCGGAATGCGCATCGGAAGATTGATTCTGGTAGGGCAGGGGTTAAGGCCAGGGATCGTGTCGACCTTCGCAAACCGGCAAATTCCAATCGCCTTCACCGGTTTCTATCAGTGACATCATCGCCGCTTTATACCATTTTCATCGCGAACTGCCGGGCAAACGTCCTGACCGAGACACCTAATTCCAGATATTTATTGAACAGTTGGTCTACGGTCGATGGCGAAAGCAAGGCATAAACGCCGCATCCCCTCATGCCGATGAACTCCCGACTTAATGCTTCGATGAAGGCAAAACGTTCGACATATTCATCAAGGGTTTCATTGAATGATTCCATGACGACCACCCTTCGGTTGGTTAACTTGACAAGTTTTTTGCATAAGCTAAGCCACGTTTTCAAAATATTTTGAAAACAATCACATAAATTGACAAACAAGCAACTACATCAAAATAGCCAACGTAATCCGTTCTTAAAATGACAAACATGACACCTATATGCCATATTTGACATAAATCAATGACTTGTGTGACATTGACTCAAAGCCAACATATAAAACCTAATAATCATTGCATTGTCGGCAAGCCTCTTCCACGCCTTTAAAGCCGGAAATTCGACCAACATCCAGCATCGCTTGCACATGGCGAACGAAGTTTTCATGCGGTAAGCGCATTAAGAGCTCGATCTTGTGTCTATCGAGTTCCATGCGCCTGATCATGACCGGTGTTTTGTCGACAATATAATCACGCTCACCAATGCCGATAATGGCAATTCTCCGACTTGGACTCCATGCGTCGCGCTTGATTTCTATGAGTTTGGTCATGACAACCTCTCTTTCTGGTGGTTCGATTGAGTTCAGGAATTCTGGATTTTCGTATGATTTCTAATATAATATCGAATCAATATAAATAAAACCAGTTCCCGACTTCACAAACCAAGCTTAAAAAACTACTTGATCCGATCACTCTGGATACAGCAAAGGGATTTGCATACAGGGATGTTGCCCTAACTTGGATGTCGTTTCACGAATGGCAACAAAACGTTCTCGCCTTTTCAGGAGTGTGCCTTTAGGCATTTCCAAGAGCAAGAACGCGACTAAAGTAAATTTATCCGCGCGAAATACTTGTTCAAGTCAATCCGAATCGGCATGAAATAAACGTTCCAGCCGTTGCTGACCGCTGAAGCGATGACCTGATTGGCGAACTCTACATTCCAGTCGTAATCGGGTCTGAAGTCTTTCGGGAACTTGACCTTGTTTTTAACTTCCCAGTAATGCTTGGAAGCCAACGTCGTGATCGGACTGATGCCAATATAGGTTTCCAGGCCTTCCATGTGCTCGGCGTAGATTTCAATCAAGCGATGGTCGTAAAAAGGTTGCGAGAAAAAGCCCGTCGCGCCGGCATCGGCCTTGCGTTGCGTATAGTCACATTCGTCCTGCAACCCCTGCCGATGGGGGTCAAAACCCGCATAAATATTCAACTGCGGGAAGCGCTGACGCACCGCACGGATCAAATCGACGACGTCGGTGTTGTAATAGGCGCGCTTCAAGCCCTCCGGCGGATCGCCCGTGACCAGCAAGACATTGTCGAGCTGGTATTGTTCGATGACACGATACAACTCGCCGCTCTCAATCTTGAAATCTATCGCCCGAAAATGCGGAATGAAGCGATATTTGCCACGATCAATGCGTGTGGCCAGTTCCCAACTGCGCGTTTCGAATCGCTGGATGTCAGGTACGTTGATAAGGTTGATACCTTTGTCCAAGGTTTGCACATAGGCATACTGCTCGTGAAAAGCTTCTAAGCTACGAGGTACGATTTCGAAGGAAATGTTCATCAAATACTGGCAATGTTAGATATTTAACGACTCTCACCCCGGGCCTCCCTGGCATGAAGAGCTTTTGCCCCCATTGGAGGGGACAAAACTCGCCATACAAGCAAACCCAATGGCAAGGGCACAAAAATTGATGGCAAAAAGCAGGTCCGTGCTATTCCACCGTCACTGATTTTGCCAGATTGCGCGGCTGGTCGACATCGGTGCCTTTCAATACCGCGACGTGATAAGACAGCAATTGCAGCGGTATCGTGTAGATGATGGGCGAGATGATATTGGCGACGCTGGGCATCTTGATGATTTGCACGTTCTCGTCATCGCTTTCGCCCAAGGCCCCATCCATGAACACGATCAATTGACCGCCGCGGGCACTGACTTCCTGAATGTTGGATTTCAGTTTTTCCAGCAAGTTGTTGTTTGGCGCCACGGTGACAACCGGCATTTCGGCGTCGATCAAAGCCAACGGACCATGCTTCAATTCTCCAGCCGGATAAGCTTCCGCGTGAATGTAGGAAATCTCCTTCAGCTTCAACGCACCTTCCATCGCAATCGGATAATGCGTGCCGCGCCCCAAGAACAAGGCATTCTGTTTGTCGGCGAATCGCTGGGACAGTTGCTCTATCGTTTCATCGAGTTGCAAAACTTTTTCGATGTTGCCCGGCAAGCCAAACAATTCGGAAACGATTAGCTCCTCCCATTCCTTGGTCAACGAAAAACGACGACCGACGGCAATGACCAACATCAATAACGCTACCAATTGTGTGGTGAAAGCCTTGGTCGAGGCGACACCTATCTCCGGACCGGCACGGGTCATCATGACCAGATCTGACTCCCGGACCAGCGAACTTTCCGGCGCATTGCATATCACCAGGGAATGTTTCACACCCAGCTTTTTCGCCTCCTGCAACGCGGCCAGGGTATCTGCGGTTTCGCCAGACTGGGAGATCGTGACGACCAGAGTGTCCGGCGAAATGACCGGATTGCGGTACCTGAATTCGCTGGCCACTTCGATCGAGCACGGCACTCTGGCCAGTTTTTCGAACCAGTAACGCGCAACCAGTCCGGCGTGATAACTGGTGCCACAAGCCAGGATTTGTACCGATTTTATTTGATCGAACACTTCGGCCGCCTGATGGCCGAATGCGGAATCTTGCAAGCGGTTGCCGATGAAACGGCCTTCCAGAGTTTCCGAAACCGCCCAGGCTTGCTCGTAAATTTCCTTCAGCATGAAATGGCGGTATTTGCCTTTGTCCACCGAATCGGCTTTCAACTGGCTTTCCACGACAGGCCGCTCGACCCGAGCGCCGTCTTTGTCGTAGATCACCAAGTTGTCTATCGTCAATTCGGCCACATCACCATCTTCCAGGAATATGAAACGTTGCGTAACCGGCAGCAGGGCGGCAATATCGGACGCAATGAAAAATTCGCCGATGCCAACCCCAATCACTAATGGACTACCTTTACGGCAGGCGATCAAGGTATCAGGCCTATCGCTGTACATCACACCCAAGGCATAAGCGCCTTCCAGATGGGGCAAGGTCGACTTGACGGCAGCCAGCAAATCATTGTCAATCGCCAACTGTTCCGCGATTTTGTGCACCACGACTTCGGTATCGGTCTCCGACGTGAACTGATAACCGTTTTGTTGCAACGATGTCCTCAGGCGATCATGGTTTTCGATGATGCCGTTGTGTACTACCGCAACTTTCTGGCTGCTGATATGCGGATGAGCATTCTGAGTGCTGGGCTTGCCGTGCGTGGCCCAGCGCGTATGTGCAATGCCTATCATGCCTTGGATCGGATCCGCGGCAATCAGCGCCTCCAGTCCTTTGACTTTGCCTAGCTCCCTTTTCCGGTATATCTCGCCTTGATCGATCACGGCCAATCCGGCCGAGTCGTAGCCACGATATTCCAGGCGCTTCAAGCCCTCTATCAAAATCGGCACGACATTGCGTTGAGCTATACCTGCGACTATGCCACACATATTATTTCTCCGACTTACAGGGATGTAGGGAGTGCAGAGAACTGTCTGGAACAGTTTCTGCCGACTTACAAGGATGTAAGGAGTGCGGAAGATTGTCTGGAACAATCTCCGCCTTGCTGGGACGTTTCCAGCCTTCTATGCTGATCTGCTTAGCGCGACTCAAGGTTAATTGTTCGGCTGGCGTATCCTTGGTGATCGTCGAACCGGCACCTATGGTCGCATGTTTGCCCACGGTCACCGGCGCCACCAGTTGCGTGTCGGAACCGATGAAAGCGCCGTCTTCTATGATCGTCTTGAACTTGTTCACCCCGTCATAATTGCAAGTAATCGTGCCAGCGCCGATGTTGACCTTGCTGCCGATCTCGCTGTCGCCGATATAGCTCAGATGATTGATCTTGCTGCCACTGGCAACCTTAGTTTTTTTGATTTCGACGAAGTTACCGATATGTACCTGATCCGCCAACTCGGTTTCTGGCCGTAAACGCGCAAAGGGTCCGATACGACTGCCGGTGCCAATGACCGCATCTTCGATCACGCTATTGGCCAAAATTTCCACGCCTTCCGCTATGGTCGCGTTTTTAATCAGGCAATTCGGACCAATTTTGACATTGGAACCAATGCGGTTGATGCCTTCGAAAATCACATTGATGTCTATATCGATATCCTGCCCCAATTCTGCGAACGAGCCTCTGACATCGATCCGGTTGGGATCGCGCAATGTCACGCCTTTTTCCATCAAACGTTGGGCTTGCTCGAACTGATACACGCGCTCCAGATGTGCGAGTTGTTCCCGATTATTGACCCCTAGCACCTCGTCTTGACTACCCGCTTGCGTGGTTTCCACCGTCAAGCCATCGTCCACCGCCATTTCGATGATGTCGGTCAGGTAATACTCATTTTGAGCATTTTCGTTACGCAACCGGGATAGCCATTGCTTCAATTGATTGCCTTTGCAAGCCAGAATACCGGTGTTGCCCTCGTTGATCAACAACTCGGCCTCGTTGGCATCCTTTTGTTCGACGATTTTGATCACCGCGTGATCCTTGTCGCGAACAATACGCCCGTATCCCGTGGGATCATCCAGGGTAACGGTCAATAAAGCCAAGGAGGCCGCACTGACTTTTTTCAACAAGGTTTGTATCGTTTGCGCCTTCAGCAAAGGGACGTCGCCATACAAGATCAAAACCGTGTCGCCGTCTTCGACATGATGAATGGCTTGCTGTACCGCATGCCCGGTACCCAGTTGCTGCTTCTGTTCAATCCAGGTCGCATCGAGGTCGCACAGAGTCTGTTTGACGGTTTCGCCGCCGTGGCCATAGATGATGTAAACCTTATTGTCTTCCAACGATGCCGCGGTTTCGTAAACATGCTGCAACAAGGCTTTGTTGGCGATTTCGTGCAATACTTTTGGTCGCGCCGAACGCATCCGGGTACCCTGACCTGCTGCCAAAATAATGGTTTTTATAGACATGACATTCCTTAAAACAAAAAAGCCCGATGAACGCTGGCGTTATCGGGCTTATGTGTCAACGAGGGCGATTTGTTACGAACCGCGTTTTCTCAATCTTTCCAGCGTTCTCAGCTGCATGATGGCTTCAGCCAGTTGAGCTTGCGCCATAGCATAATCAAACTTGCCGGATTTGTCGCTCAACATTTCTTCGGCGCGCGCCTTGGCTTCCAAAGCCTTCGCTTCATCGATGTCGTGAGCGCGTATCGCGGTGTCGGCCAATACGGTGACGACGTGCGGCTGCACTTCCAGCAAGCCGCCGGAAACGTAATATTCCTGGCTTTCCTTGTCGGAAATTTTTACCCGTACCTCACCCGGTTTCAAACGGGTGATCATGGGTGCATGGCGAGGGGCAATGCCCACTTCGCCCAACTCCGCGGGTGCGAACAGCATCTCCGCCAAACCGGAGAAAACCTCCTGCTCGGCGCTGACGATGTCTACATGGATGGTCATAGCCATATCAAAACTCTCCTCTAATGAGTCGGCTTACATACCTTTGGCTTTTTCAATGGCTTCGTCTATGGTGCCGACCATGTAAAACGCTTGCTCCGGCAGATTATCGTAATCACCGTTGATAATGCCTTTGAAGCCGGCAATGGTATCTTTCAGTGAAACGTATTTGCCTGGCGAACCGGTGAATACTTCGGCCACGAAGAAAGGTTGCGACAAGAAACGCTGAATCTTACGGGCACGGGCTACGGTCAGTTTGTCTTCCTCGGACAACTCGTCCATACCCAAGATCGCGATGATGTCGCGCAGTTCTTTGTAGCGTTGCAGAATACCTTGTACCCGACGCGCGGTGT
Organism: Methylomonas rapida; assembly: GCF_024360925.2. Classification (NCBI taxonomy): domain Bacteria; kingdom Pseudomonadati; phylum Pseudomonadota; class Gammaproteobacteria; order Methylococcales; family Methylococcaceae; genus Methylomonas; species Methylomonas rapida. Next base: position 4,565,774 of record NZ_CP113517.1, read on the forward strand.
CGTAATGCTCCTGACCGATGACCAACGGGTCCAGCTGACGGCTGGTGGAATCCAAAGGATCGATCGCGGGGTAAATACCCAGCTCGGCGATTTGACGCGACAATACCACGGTCGCATCCAAGTGCGCGAAGGTGGTAGCAGGCGACGGGTCGGTCAAGTCGTCGGCCGGTACGTAAACCGCTTGAATCGAGGTGATGGAGCCGGTTTTGGTCGAGGTAATACGCTCTTGCAGTACACCCATCTCCTCGGCCAGAGTAGGCTGATAACCCACCGCGGACGGCATACGACCCAACAAGGCGGATACTTCGGTACCGGCCAGCGTATAACGGTAGATGTTATCGACGAAGAACAACACGTCACGGCCTTCGTCGCGGAAATATTCCGCCATGGTCAGACCGGTCAAAGCCACGCGCAGACGGTTTCCAGGTGGCTCGTTCATCTGCCCGTACACCAGCGATACCTTGTCGATAACGTTGGAGTCGGTCATTTCGTGATAGAAGTCGTTACCTTCACGGGTACGCTCGCCGACACCGGCAAACACCGAATAACCCGAGTGCTCGATCGCGATGTTGCGGATCAGCTCCATCATGTTGACGGTTTTACCGACACCGGCACCACCGAACAGACCGACTTTACCGCCTTTTGCGAACGGGCAGACCAAGTCGATGACCTTGATGCCGGTTTCCAGCAATTCGTTGGCCGGCGCTTGCTCGTCATAAGTCGGCGCATCACGGTGGATGACCCATTTTTCCTCTTCGCCGATCGGGCCTTTTTCGTCGATCGCTTCACCGAGCACGTTCATGATACGGCCCAGAGTCGCTTTACCGACCGGCACTTTGATGCCTTCGCGGGTGTTTGTGACATTAATGCCACGCTTCAACCCATCGGTCGAACCCATCGCGATGGTACGTACCACGCCATCACCCAGTTGCTGTTGCACTTCCAGTACCAATCCGCCGTCGACATTTAGCGCATCATATACTTTCGGCATTTCTTCGCGTGGAAACTCCACGTCTACGACCGCCCCGATAATCTGAACGATTTTACCCAAACTCATTGTGTCGTCCTCTTTTAAATTCTATCTAAACTTGTGAAATGCGTTAAACAGCCGCGGCTCCCGCAACAATTTCCGAAATTTCCTGCGTGATTGCCGCTTGTCTGGCTTTGTTGTACACAAGTTGCAATTCTTTGATGATGTTTCCAGCGTTATCGGATGCGCTCTTCATGGCGACCATGCGCGCTGCCTGTTCGCAGGCATTGTTTTCCACCAGGCCTTGGTAAACGATGGATTCAACATAGCGTTTGAGCAGGGTATCCAGAACGGTCTGCGCACCGGGCTCGTACAGATAATCCCATTGTCCGCTGATATCTTGCTCCAGCTCGCTCGCCACCACCGGCAACAACTGGGTCACTACCGGTTTTTGCGTCATGGTGTTGACAAACTCGTTGTTGAACACATGCAGCTGATCGATCCGGCCTTGCTCATAGGCATCCAGCATGATTTTGATGACCCCGACGATATCCATTTGATGCGGGGTATCACCCAGCTTGGATACCTGGCCGACCACATTCGCATTGATATTGCTGAAAAATGAAGCAGCTTTGCCGCCAATCGTTGCAACATCTATTTCGATGTTTTGCTCGCTCCATTTCTGCATTGCATTCAAAATCAATCGGAACAAATTCGCATTCAAACCACCGCACAAGCCCCTGTCGGAACTGATGACGATGATGCCCACCCGCTTCACTTCACGCTCGCCCATATACGGATGTTTGTATTCCGGATTGGCGTGCGACAGATGATTGATGATCTGACTGATTTTCTTCGAGTAAGGGCGCGTCGCCTGCATGCGGTCTCTGGTTTTGCGCATTTTACTCGCGGCCACCATTTCCATGGCGCGGGTGATCTTTTGAGTATTTTTGATACTCGCGATCTTGCCACGTATCTCTTTGCCAACTGCCATGGGACTATCCTTTTACCAGCTGCTTGTTTTGACGAAACGTTCAATGGCACTGTGGATGCCTTTTTGAATGTCGTCGTTATAGTCGCCTTTTTCGTTGATTTTGGCCATCAAGTCGGCTTCTTCGGCTTTCATGAACGACAACAAGGCCGCTTCGAAATCGCGTACTTTTTTCACATCGACAGGATCCAGGAAACCGGCATTGGCCGCATACAATGAAACAGCCATGTCCGCGACCGACATCGGCGCATACTGGTTTTGTTTCATCAGTTCGGTCACGCGTTGACCACGCTCGATTTGTTTGCGCGTGCTTTCGTCCAGGTCGGAAGCGAACTGGGCAAAGGCCGCCAATTCGCGGTATTGCGCCAAGTCCAGACGGATACCGCCGCCCAGTTTTTTGATGATCTTGGTTTGCGCCGCACCACCTACCCGCGACACCGACAGACCCGCGTTCACCGCGGGACGGATGCCCGAGTTGAACAGACCGGTTTCCAGGAATATCTGGCCGTCGGTGATCGAAATCACGTTGGTCGGTACGAATGCGGATACGTCGCCGCCTTGGGTTTCAATAATCGGCAGGGCGGTCAACGAACCGGTTTTGCCTTTGACCTTGCCGCCGGTCAACTTTTCGACTTCATTGGCATTGATACGCGCGGCGCGCTCCAACAGACGTGAATGGATGTAGAACACGTCCCCCGGATACGCTTCACGACCCGGCGGACGGCGCAACAATAATGAAATCTGGCGATAAGCCCAAGCCTGCTTGGTCAAGTCGTCATAGATGATCAGCGCGTCTTCGCCTTTGTCGCGGAAATATTCGCCCATCGCGCAACCGGCGTACGGGGCGATGAATTGCAAAGCCGCGGATTCGGAAGCCGAGGCAACGACGACGATGGTGTGCGCCATTGCGCCATGCTCTTCCAGTTTACGCACCACGTTGGCAATCGATGAACGTTTTTGGCCGATCGCGACGTAGATACATTTGATGCCGGTGCCTTTTTGGTTGATGATCGCATCGATTGCAATCGCGGTCTTACCGGTTTGGCGGTCACCGATGATCAATTCCCGTTGGCCGCGACCGATTGGAATCATCGAGTCGATGGATTTCAGGCCGGTTTGTACTGGCTGGTCGACTGACTGACGGGCAATAACGCCCGGCGCGATTTTTTCGATAGGGGAGGTCAGATCGGTATCGATAGCCCCCTTGCCGTCAATCGGGTTGCCCAAGGCGTCGACGACGCGACCCAGCATTGCATCACCAACCGGTACTTCCAAAATACGGCCGGTGCATTTGACGGTATCGCCTTCGGAGATGTGTTTGTACTCGCCCAGCATTACCGCGCCGACGGAATCTCTCTCCAGGTTCAGCGCCATGCCATAAGAGCCGCCAGGAAATTCCAGCATTTCGCCCTGCATCGCGTCCGCTAAACCATGTACACGAACGATACCGTCAGTGACGCTGACGACGGTACCTTCCGAGTGCGCCTCGAGTTGGGCGTCGAAATTCTCGATCTTCTTCTTGATCAGATCACTTATTTCAGATGGATTTAATTGCATTTTATTTTCCCGATCTAGCTCTTAGAGCCGTTTGGCTAATTGATGAAGCTGGCCACTGACGGAACCGTCAATCACTTTGTCGCCCGCTTTGGCCCGAATGCCGCCAATCAACGATTTATCGACCGATACGGTGGCATTGACCTTTTTGTTCAAATGCTTTTCCAGCATCGCGACATATTTGTGTTGTTCGGCTTTTGTTAACGCATAGGCACTATAAAGATCGACATTAACATAGCCTTCGTCATTGGCTTTGTATTGTTCGTACAAGGCGGAGATATTTGACAGCAGTTTCAGTTTGCCGTTTTGCACCAGCAGTTTCAGCAGGTTTTTCGCTTCATCGTCGATGTGATCCTGACAAATGTCGATTATCAACTGTAAAAGTCTATCGGATCCGACTCTCGGATTGTTGACAATAACCGCCATGTCCGGGTCCTGAACGACAGCTGCCATGAATTGCAGGGCATTAGCCCATTCATTCGCCTTACCGGTTTCCTTGGCTCGTTTGAAAGCCGCTTCGGCATAGGGTCTTGCTAATGTCGCTAACTCAGTCATTGCTTAACCTAATTGTTCCGCGGTTCTGTTCAAAAGTTCCTGATGCTTGGCTTTGTCGATTTCTTCTTTCAAGATTTGTTCGGCAGCACGTAAGGCCAAGGTAGAGACTTCCTTGCGCAGATTTTCTCTGGCTTGCAGCATTTCCTGCTCGATTTGGGCTTTTGCCGCTTCCAGTAAACGCTCGCCTTCCTTCTTGGCTTGCAATTTGGATTCTTCTACCAGTTCATTTGCACGCTTTTGCGCGGATGCAATGATTTCTGCAGATTGTTCCTTCGCTTCCTTCAGAACGTTTTTCGCCTTTTTTTCAGCCAATTTGATCTCTTCCTGGCCCTTTTCAGCGGCCGCCAATCCTTCGGCTATCTTGGCTTTGCGCTCTTCCAATGCGGCAATGATAGGTGGCCAGACATACTTCATGGTAAACCACACCAGAAGCGTGAAGGTAATCATCTGCCCGATCAGAGTAATATTGATACTCATTGATGGTTTCCTCGTTATGCTGTTGTCATTTGTATCTGTCAACTACTGCCGCTATGCGGACAGTAGTTAGATAAAGACTCATGTCTTCAATGAACAGAACAATCTATTCGTCATTAGCCTGCAACAGATTGAACAGCTGAAAGGAATGGGTTTGCGAAGGTCAGCATCAGCGCCAAACCAACGCCGATCATGGTTACCGCGTCAAGCAAACCGGCGATGATGAACATTTTGACTTGCAGCATTGGAACCAACTCGGGTTGGCGCGCGGCGCCCTCCAGGAATTTACCACCCAACAAACCGAAACCGATCGCGGTACCGATGGCGCCCAAGCCCAAAATAATACCGACTGCGATAACGGTAAAGCCTTGAACGTTGGCAATTAATGTTGCGAGTTCCATAGTGTCTCCTAAGTATTTAATTGAATGTAAAAATAAAACCGTTAATGATCTTCACAAGCCAAACTCAGATATACGATGGTCAAGACCATGAATATGAAAGCCTGCAGCGTGATGACCAGAATATGAAATACCGCCCAGGGAAAACCGAGCAGCGGCTGCAAGACGGGTGGCAGCAGCGCGATAAGGATGAACACCAGCTCGCCCGCATACAAGTTACCAAATAACCGTAACCCCAATGAAATCGGCTTGGCCAGCTCTTCCACCGTTTTCAACAGCAAGTTGAACGGCATCATTTTCGGCCCAAAAGGCGTGCACGTCATTTCGTGAACGAAACCGCCCAAGCCTTTGACTTTGATGCTGTAGAAGAAAATCAGGATAAAGACACTGATGGATAGCGCAAAAGTGCCGTTCAGATCGGTACTCGGCACGACGCGCATGTACTCCATACCCATCACGCCACCGATCATCGGCAACAAGTCGACAGGCAGCAAGTCCATCGCGTTCCACAGGAACACCCAGCAGAAAATGGTCAGCGCCAAGGGCGCAATCAATTCGCTACGACCGTGAAAGGTGTCCTTGACCTGGGTATCGACGAATTCGACGATGGACTCGGCTATATTCTGCGCCAAGCCCGGCACACCCGATGTTGCTCTTTCCGCAACCGATTTGAAAAACCAGATAAATAATCCGCCCAAACCTATCGAAAAAAACAGGGTATCCAGATGTAATGTCCAAAATCCTTCACCCACCGACAGGGGAGTCAAGTGATGGACAATATAACCTGTAGCGCCACCTTCACTAGCCATTTTGCCTCGCTATGTTACTAAACGCGCCCAAAAAGTAGCGCGAACCAAAAAACAGACAGCACTGCCACATAACCAACCAGCAGCGTTAAAAAATCAACAGATGGGATCTGTAAAACAATCGTAAAAAGGGCAACGGTCAGTATCAGCTTGACAGTTTCGCCCGCATAAAATGCATTGACGATATCCTGCGCCTGCCGATATCTGGCAAGGTAAGTTTTATAGGCAAAATAAAGATTGGGCAGAAATGCAACACCGCTTCCGATAAGCGGGGAAACAGCGCTCTTCCATCCGCCTAGCAATAAAAATCCCGATGCCACCAGCAGGGTCACCAGGACTTGCGCGTACAATACTTTACCGACAGTTGAAAAATGATTTTCGACTGCCATTTTCATCCCCTTGACCGTTAAGCGGGGCGATTATATCCAGCCCTCTGACTTAAAGCAAGATAGCCGCTTGTTATTACGTTATTTTTCAGCTGTTTTCGTCGCTCTAACCTCATCTGACCAGGCAGGGGTGAACAACGCTTGACTTTTGGTCGATCAGCCTTCGATTCTCAGTGGATTTTCTTGATAATCCCTTCCAACTCTTCCAAGCTGGTATAACTGAAAATCAGCTTCCCTTTACCGCCATTTTGATGACTGATCTCGACCTTGGCGCCAGTCCGTTCCGACAACTCTCGCTGCAAGCGCAGGGTATCGGGATCGATTTTTTTCTGCGCAGCGGCCGGTTTTTCTTCGTGCAACTCCCGCACTAATTTCTCGACCGCTCTAACAGTCAGATTTTGTTTGACGGCCTTATTGGCGATCTCGATTTGCCTGGCTTCATCCAAACCGAGCAGCGCCCGGGCATGTCCCATTTCCAACTGCCCGCGGCTCAACAGGGTTTTCACCTCGCCGGCCAAATCCAGCAGGCGCAGCAAATTGGTAACCGTCGTGCGGGATTTGCCTACCGATTCGGCGATTTGTTGATGCGTCAATTCGAATTCATCCAGCAAACGATGCAGAGCTTCGGCTTCTTCCAAGGCATTCAAATCCTCGCGTTGAATGTTTTCGATCAGCGCCACCGCCATCACCGACCTGTCATCGATGTCCTTGATCAACACCGGCACTTCCGCCAATTCCGCCAATTGCGCGGCGCGCCAGCGCCTTTCACCCGCGATGATTTCATATTTTTCATCGTGTATTTTTCTAACCACAATGGGCTGAATGATGCCTTGCGCGGCGATGGAATCGGACAATTCTCTCAGCTTTTCCGGGTCCATGTCCTTGCGCGGCTGGTATTTACCGCGCTGCAAAAATTCGATCGGCAATTTCTGCACCTCTTGCAGCTTTTCCGTCGTCGCAGGCGCCGTTACCACATCGCCGAGCAATTCGCTCAAGCCCCGCCCTAAACCCCGCTTTTTTTGTATCATTTTTTCGCCGCTTTTTCTTTTCTGATCATCTCACCCGCCAATGCGATGTAAGCCACCGCGCCGCGCGACGACTTGTCGTAAGCCATCACCGGCACGCCATGACTCGGCGCCTCGGCCAGACGGATATTTCTCGGAATCGTGGTTCTGAAAACCTTGTCGCCAAAATATTCTATCAATTGATCCGACACGTCCTTGCCCAAGCGGCTACGGTTGTCCACCATGGTGCGCAAGATGCCTTCCAGCACCAAGCCCGGATTCACGGTATCGCGAATGTTACGCAAGGTCGACATCAACGACGACAAACCCTCCAGCGCATAGTATTCGCATTGCATCGGGATCAATACACTATTGGCCGCCACCATGGCATTCAAGGTCAACATGTTCAAGGATGGCGGACAATCGATCAGAATGTAATCGTATTGCTCCTTAACCGGCAGCAGGGCATCCGCCAAGCGACGCTCACGATGCTGCGCCGACATCAGCTGCACCTCGGCCGCGGTCAAGTCGGCGTTACCCGGAATCAAATCGAAGCCCAATTCCTTGTTTTTGATGATAATCTCGGTAACCGGCACTTCCTCCAGCAACAGCTCGCAGCTGGAATATTCGATTTCTTCCTTATTGACACCGCAGCCCATCGCCGCGTTGCCCTGCGGGTCGAGATCGATCAGCAGCACCTTGCGCTTGGTCGCGGCAAAAGCCGCCGCCAGATTAACGCTGGTCGTGGTCTTGCCGACGCCACCTTTTTGATTGGTCACCGCGATAATCTTAGCCATGTTTTTGTTTCTCCATACGAATCAGACAGCGCTCGGCATCGATGCCGGGCACATTAAGGGAAATAACGGTGTAATCGGACTCTATTTGCGCCAATTCCTGCTCGGGCACCTGACCCTTCATCGCCAGCAACAGGCCGTCATCCGCCAGCAGGTGTCCGGTGAGCCGCAGAATATCACTCATACTGGCGAAGGCCCGGCTGATCACGGTGGAAAATAAAACCTTGGGCTGTAACGACTCCGCCCGGCCATGCACGACGATTACATTTTTCAAGCGACATTCCAACACGGCTTGTTGCACGAAACGGGTTTTCTTGGAATTGGAATCGACCAATGTAAAGTGACAGTCCGGCAGGCAAATCGCCAGCGGTATCCCCGGCAGGCCCGCGCCGGTACCGATGTCGGCAATGCTTGGCGGCTTGACATGCGGCAAAATCGCCAGACTGTCGAGTAAATGCAAGTTGACCATGTCCAACGGCTCCCGCACCGCCGTCAGATTATAGGCTTTGTTCCATTTGGCAATCAGCCGGATGAAGTCCAACAGCTGCTCCTGTTGAGCCTCGGCCAACGGCAACCCCAAAGCCGACAAGCCTTGTTGCAATCTTTCCTGGCAACTGTCCATCAGGCGCTTTTCTTTTTCAGATGCACCAACAGCAACGAGATCGCCGCCGGCGTCACGCCTGGTATCCTGGAAGCTTGGCCCAGGGTTTCCGGCCGTTGCTTTTTCAGTTTTTCACTGACTTCGTTCGACAAGCCGGATACCAGGCTGTAATCGACATTATCGGGTAGCTTCAAATGTTCGTAGCGTTGCGTGCGATGGATTTCGGTTTGCTGCCGGTCGATATAGCCGGCGTATTTGGCTTGTATCGCCACCTGTTCGGCGACTTGTTCATCCAGCTCGGTTTCATCGGTGAAGCGCAGCAGATTGTCGATGTCCACTTCCGGCCGCCGCAGCATGTCCATCAAGCTGGCTTCCTTCAGCAGTTTCTTGCCCCACAATTGTTCGGCCAATGCCGCTTCGTCGGTTTCGGTCCTGATCCATTTCTTGGCCAGCTTGCCTTGTAGATTGGCGATGGCTTCGCGTTTTTCCTCGAAACGGTGCCAGCGTTGGTCATCGACCAAGCCCAATTCGCGGCCTTTTTCGGTCAGACGCAGATCGGCGTTATCCTCGCGCAATTGCAAGCGGTACTCGGCCCGACTGGTGAACATCCGGTAGGGTTCAGCCGTACCGCGGGTGATCAGGTCATCAATCATCACGCCGATATAAGCTTCCTCGCGCCCCGGACACCAACTTTCCAAACCTTGCACCAGCCGCGCCGCATTCAGACCGGCGATCAAACCTTGCGCGGCCGCTTCCTCATAGCCGGTGGTGCCGTTGATCTGGCCGGCGAAGAACAGAGCGTTCATATGCTTGGTTTCCAGCGAGGCTTTCAAATCGCGTGGATCGAAGTAATCGTATTCGATCGCGTAACCGGGGCGGACGATCTCGGCGTTCTCGAAGCCCAGCATGGTGCGAATGAAACGGTATTGCACGTCGAACGGCAAACTGGTCGAGATGCCGTTGGGATAAACCTCGTTGGTATTCAAGCCTTCCGGTTCAACGAAAATCTGGTGCGAATCGCGCTCGGCAAAGCGCACCACCTTGTCTTCGATCGACGGGCAATAGCGCGGACCGACGCCTTCGATGATGCCCGAATACATCGGTGATCGATCCAGACCGGAACGAATGATGTCATGCGTTTCTGCATTAGTGCGGGTAATGTGGCAGCAAATCTGGCGCGGGTGCTGCTCGCGGCTGCCCATGAACGAGAACACCGGCAATGGGGTATCGCCATGTTGCTCCTGCAATTTGCTGTAATCGATGGTTCTGCCGTCGATGCGCGGCGGTGTGCCGGTTTTCAAACGGCCGATGCGAAACGGCAGTTCGCGCAAACGCTCGGCCAACGCAATCGACGCCGCATCGCCGGCCCGGCCGCCGCTGTAATTTTCCAGACCGATGTGAATACGTCCAGCCAAGAATGTACCGGCAGTCAACACCACGGCCTTGGCGTTGAATTCCAAACCCATCAAGGTCTTGACGCCGGTAACTCTATCGCCTTGCACGATCAAGTCGGACACGGTTTGTTGAAACAAAGCCAGATTGGGCTGATTTTCTAGCGCGCTGCGCACCGCCTGTTTATACAACTGGCGGTCGGCCTGAGCGCGGGTAGCCCTTACCGCCGGGCCTTTGCTGGCGTTCAAAATCCGAAACTGAATGCCACCTTGGTCTATGGCCCGCGCCATGATGCCACCCAGGGCATCGACTTCCTTGACCAGATGCCCCTTGCCGATACCGCCTATCGCCGGATTGCAGCTCATTTGCCCCAAGGTTTCGATGTTTTGCGTCAACAACAAGGTTTGCGCGCCCATGCGCGCGGCCGCCAAGGCCGCCTCGGTTCCGGCGTGGCCACCGCCCACCACGATCACATCAAAGTCTTTCTGGAATTTCACAGGCAATCTATGTTCAAATAAACGGTTAAAATAAAGCCGCCATTTTAATAGTTTATGGAGAAAAAAGCATGAGAAAACAAAACAAAGCCAAGGGCTTGCAAGACATCCCCATCAAGAATCCGGTAGCCAAATTCGCCCGCCAGTTCAACAAGGCACAGGTATTCACCGATAAACACAAATACCAACGCAAAGCCAAACATACCGGCCTAGAGCCATTTGCGATCGTTTCCTGGGAAGTGATCGCAAATGGCTTTGCCGCGTAACGCCGCAATGGCGAGGATTTCAAACTCTGTGAAAGCAAAAATAGAAGACAAGGTACAAACCCGGATTCCCACCAAACACGGCGAATTCATCCTGCATTACTACAGCAACAATCTCGACAAAAAAGAACATGTCGCGTTCGTCAAAGGTGACGTGGCAGGCAAGGATAATGTGCCGGTACGCATTCATTCCGAGTGCTTTACGGGCGATGTCTTGGGTTCGCGCCGGTGCGATTGCGGCGAACAACTGGACATGGCGCTGGACATCATCAACCAGGCCGGTTTCGGTGTGTTGGTTTATTTGCGCCAGGAAGGGCGCGGCATTGGTCTGTTGAAAAAGCTGCAAGCTTATAACCTGCAAGATCAGGGCTTCGATACCGTGGACGCCAATATCAAACTCGGACACGCCGCCGACGAACGCCAATACGACATTGCCGCCTTGATGCTGAACAGCCTGCAAGTCCATTCGATCGCGCTGATCACCAACAATCCGCAGAAAATCGACGAACTGACCAAACTCGGCATTCAAGTCAACGACCGTATCCCGATCGAGACTCACATTCACCACGACAACCTCGGCTACCTGAAAACCAAAGTCGAACGCATGCGCCATCTGTTGAAGATGCCGGACAAAAAATAAGCAATTCCATGCTGGAACATCTCAAATTACCGCCGTCGGCGCTGAAACTGACGATCGATTTACCCGCCAACATTTCCACCGAGGCCGCCACCCGTCCGGGTAACATCGTCGGCCAACCGCGGGCCCAATCCGCGCTAACTTTCGGCGTGGCGATGAAAGCCCCTGGCTATAACATCTTCGTGATGGGCGAACCCGGCACCGGTCGGCTGTCGATGGTCAGCCATTACCTGACGACCTATGCCGAACAACAGGAATCGCCACTGTCCTATGCCTACGTCGAAAACTTCGAAAATCCGCGCGAACCGGTGGCTATCGAGCTCCCGTCCGGCGAAGGACACAATTTTGCCAAGGACGTCGAAAAGCTGATCGACGATGTACTGGCGACCTTTCCTGCCGCCTTCGAAAGCCCCAGCTACCAGCAAAAGAAAACCGCGATCGAACGCCGTTTCAATCAGCGTTACAACACCGCGATAGATCTGGTCGATGGTAAAGCCCGCGCGATGAATGTGGCGCTGTATCGAGACAGCGACACCATCACGTTTTTACCGATCCGCGACAACAAAGCGCTGGACGAAGAACAGTTCACGTTGCTACCGCAGGAAGAACGCGATGCCTTTCATCAACACACCGAGGAACTGGAAGAATACCTGGGCGATGTGCTGTTGGAGCTGCCGCAATGGCGGCGCACGCTGGTCGAGGAACTGCGCCAGCTCGACAACGACACCATCAAACAGGCTCTGGAGCCGCTGTTTGCCGAATTGAACGACAAATACCAGAATGTCGATGATGTGATTACCTATCTGGCTGAAGTCGAGAAAAACCTGAGCAACACCATCAGCGACTTCCTGATGCCCAGCCGCGGCCAGGAGGTTAGGGAAAGCCCCAGCAAGCGACAAATACTGATCGAACAATACCTGCCCAACGTGCTGGTCGACTGCAAGCACGACAACAACGGCGCGCCGGTGGTTTACGAACCGCATCCGATTTATCAGAATCTGTTCGGGCGCATCGAATACCTCAGCGACCAAGGCACCCTGGTCACCAATTACCGGCGCATCTGTCCAGGCTCTCTGCACCGCGCCAACGGCGGTTATTTGATTCTGGATGCCGAAAAAGTCCTGACCTATCCCTTCGTCTGGGAAGGTTTAAAGCGCGCACTCAAGTCCGGCAAGATCGAAATCGAATCGCCGTTTTCGGAACTTGGCATCAACACCATCACATTAAAACCCGAAGTAATCCCGCTGAACGTCAAAGTCATTTTGGTCGGTGCGCGCGATATTTACTATCTCCTGGAAGAGCTGGATAGCGAATTCAACGAGATGTTTAGAGTGCTGGCCGATTTCGAGGATCACATCAAGCGCACGCCGGACAATGTCGCCCAATTTGCCCAGTTGATGATCACACAAGCCAAGGATTCCGGCGCCAAACCCTTGACCGACGCTGCCTTGCTACGTCTGATCGAGCATAGCTGCCGCCTGGCCGAACATCAAAGCCGGTTATCCGCGCATGTCAACCTGTGCCTGGAAATCATCGCCGAAGCCAATCTGTTGGCCGATCAAACCGGCGCTAGCCGCATCGACAAAAACGAAATCGAACTGGCGCTGTCGGCCAGAGAGCAACGCAATGGCCGTATAGCCGAGGCGATTCTGGAAGAAATGCTGGAAGGCACGATTTTGATCGACACCGACGGCGAGGCCATCGGCAAGATCAACGGCTTGACCGTGATGGACATCGGCGGCAGCAGTTTCGGTGCACCGGCGCGTATTACCGCCACCGTACATCCCGGTTCGCGCGGCATCGTCGATATCGAACGGGAAGTGGAGCTAGGCCAAGCGATCCATTCCAAAGGCGTGATGATTTTGACCGGCTATCTTGGCCACTGTTACGCCCAGCAATTTCCGTTGGCCATTTCGGCCAGCATCACGATGGAACAATCCTACGGCCACATCGACGGCGACAGCGCCTCCCTGGCCGAATTATGCTGTTTGATTTCGGCTTTGACCCGAGTGCCGATCAGGCAAGGTTTCGCTCTGACCGGCTCGATCAACCAATACGGCGAAGTGCAGGCGATAGGCGGCGTCAACGAAAAAATTGAAGGTTTTTTCGAGCTTTGCGCGGCACGCGGCCTGACTGGCCAGCAAGGCGTCATCATTCCCGCATCCAACAAGCCTAATCTAATGCTGAAACAGGAAGTGATAAACGCGGTCGAACAAGGCTTGTTTTCGATTCATACCGTGTCGAATGTCGACGAAACCCTGAGTTTATTGATGGCCCAGGATGCCGGCACCATCAATTCCGAAGGTCAATATCCCGAAGGCAGCATCAACTTCAAGGCCGTGGCGCGCTTGAAGGAAATTTACGAAATGACGGCCGACGAGGATAAAGAGACCGAAACTGGCTAACCCCCAGCGGTTTGCGCTCAAAAAATCGTCATCGTTTCCGGGCGCAGGATGGAAAGGATTTCCATGGACTGAAACAAGGCGTCCTGCGTCATGGATTCAATCTCATCCCGCTCCAATTGCAAATGCTCCAATACGCCGGCGTCGAGAACCGCCGCCGAAATCTGGGTTTTGACGTCGAGAATTTCATGACCTACAGACGGTTGAATGGTGCTGGAAACCGATAAGGCAACATGCAAAATGCTGGCTTCCAATTTCTGATTATGACTAGCCAAAGGATTGAGCTGATGCGCGATCATTTCCCAGATTTCGGCTGGCAACTTCCATTCCTTCAATAGCTCGGCGCTAAGTTCCGCATAATCGAAACCGAACACCGCTCGTTCAGCCTCAACCAACTCGGCTTCGCTGTGCTTACCCCTACGAATAATATCCGCGCACTGAACCGGATATTGGGTAAAAAAAATCAGTTTCCCGATGCTGCTCAGCAAACCCGCGATAAAAAACCGTTCGGTATTGCTACAACGGCAACGAGCAGCCAAGCTTCTCGCCAAAATGGCGCGAATGACGCTGTGGTACCAGAACACATCCATATTCACCAGTTCGGATGCAATATCCTTAAACTGACGCGTCACCGCGGTACCAATGACGATGGCCTTCAGTTCGCGCAGCCCGATGATGGTCATGGCTTTGGAAAGCGAGTCGATCTTACCTGGAAAGCTGTAAAAAGAGCTGTTAGCCAGTTTGAGTATCGAGGCCGTCAAACCTGGATCGTGAAGCATCACTTCTTCCAACTCAGCAAAATTAGGTTCCGGTTGCCGCAATATCTCACTAACTTCCCATACCGCTTCGGGTAGGGAGAAAATATTGCTGACTTGTCTGACTAACGCTGTTGGGCTCATTTTTTCACCTTTACAAGTTTAACGGCTTGCCGAAGGCGTGATTTCGATGCACGCCCGACCTGAACATCAGGAAAAAACTGATTTGTAACAATTGCCAAGCAAAAATTCCGCCGGTTTATGTAATCATAGTCCTTTAAACTGGATGGCGCTGTTACTGTTAAGCAGGCAGCATGACCTGCTTCGCGCCAAATCATAATCATTATTAAGGGGGAATGTGTGGAAACTTTGATTGAATTGGCGCTACTTGCGGTAGCCGCGTATGGGATAAAAAACTATTTTTTCGCGCCCGAAATCGTGAAAGACAAAGAGGTGGTTTCTACCCGTGGAGCGACTTTGGTAAAAAAGCTGGTTGGCGGACAAAGCGCGCAAGCCTCTGACATCCAAACCATTAAGACTGTCCAAAACAAGGTTGAATCGGTTGCAGACCGTAAAGCAACCGTGGATACCGAAACAAATCGGGCACAAGCGGCAGAAATCGTCGAAACGCCAATAAGCAATTTAGCGGCGACCAATGATTGTATAACGGTTAAGCAAGCTACGGTGCCATCTGAAAAATCGGACCGGCTTGTTCCAGAAGACTCCGTTTTAAAAAGACATTACTGGGCGCAGTTAGCCGCCGAACAAGCTGCTATCAAAAATCCCTATCCAACGGACTCCGTGCTGCGCCGGCATTATGAGCAAAAACAAATTGCCAACTTCAACTTAGCGATTGCCGAAGTGGCAGCAGGAGACAGCGAGCTATCCGATGTATCCGATGACCCCATTCAAATGGCGTCCGTAACGCCGATAAAAGTAATCGCCATCCCCGAGGATTCCGTATTGAAACGGCATTTTCTATCCGGTATACGTCATGAAATCGAATCGAAGAATCCTCCTCGTCCAACCGATGCAATATTGAAACGTCATCACAAACAACTAATCGACAGTCAGATTGGGGCCTATCTTGCAAAATTCGCATAAAAACGTTTCTGCTTGATCTGACACTTGGAATCAGCAGAACTGGGGACGCCGCCTAGGCCAGCGGCGTCCAATCTCTGAAACTGGCCGCTTGCCCCTGATAACGACCTTGCTCGTCATAAACATTCCAGACCACGGCCTGCCGGATGAGAAAACGCTTGCCGGTTTTTGAAATGCGCACGCCGGAATAATCATCGATATAACCATCGGCCGCCACTCTCGACAACAAACGCTCGCGCTCGTCTCGGTTAACGGGTTCGGCCGACAGGCGGGAAGGCATACCAATCAATTCGTTCCAACTCATTTCGAACAAATCCAGCGCCATACGATTGGCATAATCAAACAAGGGGTCCGCATCGATATTGTGCGACAGCAGCACGAAATCGGCATTAAACACAACTCTGCCCAGTTCTTGCGTATCGGATCGATCTATCAATGGCCGCTTGAGCAAGCGTAGATAACTTTCTAGTAACAGGTGGACATGGGCCTGATGAAATTGGTTGGCTTCAGAGGGTGCTTGTTTCAAATTCATTGGAGGATTTTGTCAGTAAACGATGCCTATGAACACTAACATTGCGAGTTTATCCGCCAAATCGCAATGAAAACGCGCGTTCAGACTAGCTGCGACCGAATTAAATATGAAATATTTCACACAATAGGCCACATAAAAGCAAGCCGCTTATATATTCAAATGTTATTAAATTATGTTATACAACTACTATCAAATACTAAAAATAACATAGTTAAATAAAACCAGTTATAACCCCCTGGATTTTATACTTAAAATTCATGATCTTAAGTATTGGCTCATATTTTGCTTTTTAATCCTCCCCTGAAATTTTTCTGTACTATTTTTCAGCAATCAAAAAGAGCAAAAATGAAAAAATCTCATTCCATGACTCTGGCAGCTTTCCCCCTAACTCAACAGGTAAAAGCCGTTAGAAATAAGCCGAGTTATTTCGGCATCTTCAGTGTATTCCCATTATGTCTGGCTAGTTCGGTAATGGCCTCGGAAAATATTCAAGACCAAGGCATAGAGGAAGATGCGGCCACGTTGGAAAAAGTAATCGTCACGGACAAATTTCCGACTCTGAACTCCCTGAGCACCTCAGAAATGGAAGCCACTATTCTTACCAGCAAGCGTGCGGCGGTTAGCGACACCGCAAAGCTGCTGGAAGATACGCCTGGTGTCAGCTTGTACGGTGCCGGCGGCGTCTCCAGCTTGCCCGTCATTCACGGTTTCAATGACGATAGGGTCAAGATCGATATCAATGGCATGACGTTGACATCGGCTTGTGCCAATCACATGAACCCCCCGCTGTCTTACATTGATCGCAGCAACATCGGCAAGATCACTATCTTGACCGGCGTCACCCCCGTCAGCTTGGGTGGCGACAGCCTTGGCGGCACGATTTCGGTTGAAACCCCCGAGCCTGTTTTCGCCGAACCCGGCAAAGACATTTTGATAGATGGCAGTATGTCAGCGTTTTATCGCAGTAATGGCGATGCGTTTGGCGGCAGTATTGCGGCTGGCGTCGCGAATCAAAATGTACGTCTGGAATACACCGGTTCACACACTGAAAGTATGAATTACAACGACGGTAATGGTCAGATCGTCAAATCCACGTCTTATGAAAACCAAAACCATTCAGCCGCATTATCATTCAAGTTCGATAAGCATCTTGTAGTGATTCGTGGTGGGCAGCAACATATGCCGTTCCAAAACTTTCCCAATCAAAGGATGGATTTAACCAACAACGACAGCGTCTTCGGCAACATCATGCATAAAGGCGAATTCGATTGGGGTACTTTGGAAAGTAGGTTTTATTACGAAAGCACTCAACATAGCATGGATATGGGTGAGGACAAACACAATCAATTTTTGGACGGTAGCCCGACTGGTGGCAGTTTCGCTCCCCCGAACGATCGAATGCCCATGGAAACTCGTGGACGTAATTTGGGTTATAAAGTGATGGCAGAAATGCCATATGGCGAGCGCGATACTTTCCGTCTGGGCAACGAGTTTCATAGCAACCGAATTCGGGATTATTGGCCGCCGGTGCATACCAATGTGGGCGCTAACGACAACATTGTGATACCGGGGAATCCACCGGTTCGAAACATGGCCTATTGGATGATGGCACCCGAGACCTATATCAACTTGAACAACGGCGAGAGAGATAGGGTTGGGTTTTTCGGTGAATGGGAAGCCAATTGGAATGCGCAATGGAAGAGCTTGCTGGGCTTGCGCTACGACCATACCACGACCAATAGCGGTGATGTGCAACCTTACAACCCGGATTTATTAGGTACGACCGCGATGGCGCCGGATGCGGCGGGGGCAAGAACCTCGCTGAATGCCGCCAGGGCTTTCAATGCCAAGGATCGCGAACGTAATTTCGATACTTTTGATGTCACTGCCTTAATTCAATTTACGCCCAATGATGTGAGTCAGTATCAATTCGGTTATGGCCGCAAGAACCGCATGCCGAATCTATATGAGCTCTACACCTGGGGTGCACGCAGAATGGATATGGCCATGATAGGCTGGCACGGTGACGGTAACGGTTATGTCGGCAACCTGGATTTGACCGAGGAAACCGCGCATACCGTCAGCTTTACCGCAGCATTTCATGAGCCAAAGAATAACCTCTGGGAAATCAGCGCCACGCCGTATTTTTCTTATGTGAATAACTTTATTGACGCCGATCGCTGTCAAAACCCATCAGCCACCGGCACGGCTCCCGGTTGCGCAGCCACGCCTCAAACAGCAAATAACAGTTTTGTTTACTTACAGTACGCCAATCACGATGCCCGCTTATGGGGGGTTGATGTCTCAGGACGAGCACGATTGTATAAAGACAACACGCTAGGTGAATTTGCCACACATACTTCGATGAGTTATGTGCGCGGCGAACGCATGGACAATGGCGATAACCTCTATCACATGATGCCGTTCAACATGAAACTCAGCCTGGATCACCGTCTACACGATTGGCAAAGCGCGATCGAAATGCAGTTTGTCGATGGCAAGGATGATGTGCAAGCAGTGCGCAATGAAACCGAAACGCCTTCGTACATTCTGCTGAATGCCAGAACCGGCTACGAATGGGGTCCCGTTCGTTTGGATGTCGGCTTGGATAACGTGTTGGATAAACAATATTACCATCCGTTGGCCGGCGCCTATCTGGGCGACCGTTACGGCATGAATCCAACGGCACCAGCCAACGTGACGGTGCCATGGGGTAGAAACATCCCCGGCATGGGCCGTTCGGCATTTGTCGGTGTCACAATCAAATACTGACATTTATTCGATAAGACAGGAAAGCAACGAGTTCAATCCGTTGCTTTCCTGTTTCTCAAAAATCTCTTCTATTTGATGCGATCTCCGGGCCTACTTTTGAACGATAAAAATCAGGCCGGTTCGACGCCGATAATGTCCCCTACCGAATTCAATTTCAACAGCAAGCGGCCATAACAGGATTTCTGATCGCACTGGCAGCCAGAACCTTCCATGATGCTTTCGAGAAAAGTCACATAGATCAACAAGCTTTCGGGCTTGCGTTCGAGGATTTCATACTGAATCGAATCGTCGATGATCCAGCCGTTTTGAGTGCAAAAGGTGCTCAACTCCTGACAATTCAATAGCAGATCGGTAATGGCTCGATCATCGGACATGGATTTGTACCTCTCTAATTAAGGCGTCGCATGGTTGCGGCTAATTCAGGAAGAGTCGAAGTTTGCCAGGATAAACCAAAAGGCCGACTTGAACTTTCGCTACCCTGCATAACAGGCTACGATTTATTCGACCTTCACTGGAATCTTGCCGATTTTCGCCTGCCAGTGTTTTGGTGCCGTGTCGTGTATCGATTCACCCCGGCTATCCACCGCCACGGTCACCGGCATGTCCTCGACCACGAATTCGTGTATCGCTTCCATGCCCAATTCCGGAAAAGCCACGACGCGCGCAGCGCGGATGGCCTTGGACACCAAATAAGCAGCGCCGCCGACCGCGATCAAATAAACGGCTTGATGTCTTTTGATAGCCTCGACTGCGGCAGGGCCGCGTTCGGCCTTGCCTATCATGCCCAGTAGACCGGTTTTCTCCAGGACCGTAGCGGTAAAGCCGTCCATCCTGGTTGCCGTAGTAGGCCCAGCCGGGCCGACCACTTCGTTTCGCACCGGATCGACCGGGCCGACGTAATAAATAAATTTATTTTCGAAATCGATGCCGTCGGGCAACGGTTCCCCTTTTGCCAATAGATCGACGATGCGTTTATGCGCAGCGTCGCGGCCCGTCAGCATTTTGCCGCTCAATAACAAGGTTTCGCCAGGTTTCCATGCGGCGACATCTTGTTTGGTCAAGCTATCGATATTGACACGACGGGCCGTGCTGGCCGATTGCGTAATCACCGGCCAGTCTTCCAATTTGGGCGGCGTCAACAAGGCCGGACCTGCGCCATCCAGCACGAAATGCACATGCCGGGTGGCGGCACAGTTTGGAATCATCGCCACTGGTTTATTGGCGGCATGGGTCGGATAATCCAGGATCTTCACGTCCAATACCGTGGTCAAGCCACCCAGGCCTTGCGCGCCTATGCCCAGTGCGTTGACTTTTTCGTACAGCTCCAAGCGTAATTCTTCCAGTGCGCTATTCGGTCCGCGGGCCTGCAAATCCTGAATATCTATCGATTCCATGCACGCCTGTTTGGCTAGCAACATGGCTTTTTCGGCGGTGCCGCCGATGCCGATGCCGAGAATGCCGGGCGGACACCAGCCGGCACCCATAGTTGGTACGGTTTTCATGACCCAATCAACGATACTGTCGGCAGGATTGAGCATGATGAATTTGGATTTGGCTTCCGAGCCGCCGCCTTTGGCGGCCAATTCCACCTCGACTTTATCGCCCGGCACGACTTCCATGTGTATCACCGCGGGTGTGTTGTCTTTGGTGTTGACACGCTTGCCGGCAGGGTCGGCCAAGATGGACGCCCGCAGCACATTATCCGGATGCAAATAAGCCCTGCGCACCCCTTCATTGATCATGTCGGTCACACTGATGTCGGCTTGCCATTTGACATCCATGCCTATGCGCAAAAACACCGTGACGATGCCGGTATCCTGGCAAATTGGCCGTTTGCCTTCCGCGCACATTCTGGAATTGATCAGGATTTGCGCCATCGCGTCCTTGGCGGCCGGGCCTTGTTCCTTTTGATAGGCCGCGTACAACGCATCGATGAAGTCTTTGGGATGGTAATAAGAAATGTATTGCAACGCGTCTGCGATGCTTTGAATGAAATCGTCTTGCCGGATGATGGTCATAATTCAGGAATGCTAGGTTAGTCAGGCCGCCCCAAAATTAAGGCATTGTTAAAGATGGCAATTCAAGCATCATTGCATCACAAACTTTATACCAATGACCAGCAATAACGTCGCCAACGCGGGGCGCAAAAAGTATTCCGGTATTTTGGCGCTCAAATGACTGCCAACCCAAATGCCCGGTACCGATCCGAGCAACAAGCTCCCCAATAATTGCAGATCAAAATTACCCAGGCTCAAATGCCCCAAACCGGCTACCGCAGTCAACGGAATCGCGTGCGCCAAATCGGTGCCGACAATTTTCAAGGTCGTCATGCGTGGATAAAGAAACAGCAAGGCCACGGTTCCTAGAGCACCAGCGCCGACCGAGGACAAGGTCACCAAAACACCCAGGATCATGCCGGTTAATACGGTGGCGATTTTTTCCCAGCGCGGCGAAAATCGGCCGCTGTTATCGACGGTGCTATGCTCGTCGTCGATTTCTCCGTTTTTGGCCGCGCGATGCAACAACACACTACGCACCAACAATGCACAGGCTGTCAGCAGTAGGGCAATCCCCAAGGTAAAGGTGATCATGCCGGTGACTTCCTTGCCGACCGCCATCAGATTTTTCAGAACATACAGGGTAAGCCCGGCAAACGGCAGACTTCCCAGGGCCAGCAAGCCAACGATTTTCCAATCCACCGACTGATGCTTGCCATGATGCACGAACACGCCAGCCGATTTGGTGATTGCGGCATAGAGCAGATCGGTGCCGACGGCGACGGCCGGTTTAAAGCCAAACAAAAACACCAGCAACGGCGTCATCAACGATCCGCCGCCCACGCCGGTAATACCGACTAACAAGCCCACTCCAAAGCCGGATACCGTATAGAGTAAATTCATTTGGATAAATCCTTTTGCTAATCAAAAATGAAGGCACTATATCAGCCAGGCCTGTGAACGCTTAATGATAAAACGGCATATCCTTATCTTTTTTTTCGATGAAAACTCAGGCCAGGGATTGCCGAATCAATTCCAGCGGGGTCAACGAAATCAAGGCGCGAAACAGCATGGCATTGTCGTCGACCAGACCATAACACTCATAATCCAGCGCCGTTGCCGACGCCTCGCCAAAATCATGCTCCGCCGAATTTTCGCTGGGTTTGATCAGGATATGCAAGGCATCGTTACTCTTTAGACCCGCTAGCAAACGCCTGTCGATACTGATTTTATGCGAGGTGTACACCATGGGATTTTTTTCGAAATCATGGCGTTTTTTCAGGGCTTTTTCCAATAACGCACTGGACAACAACGCGCAGGGAAACATCTCTGGAAATACGACCCTGTCCTGCAATTCGTCAAAAAATTCGCTTTGATCTCGCAAGGAACCGCACAGAAAATTTTTCGCGTTGCTAGTGGTCATGAATTTTCGCTTCAAAAAATAACCACTCGCCAGAAAACTGCGATCGGCTTGCTGGCGCAAGTCTCCATAACCTGAAAAATCCGCATCCGCTAGATACAAAGGCTCCGTGGTCTCTTTTTTATAACCCAGTAACGCCAGATTGCCGTCGCTTTTGACCATGATGCGGTTACTGAGCCCGGCAGCGAGTTGTGACTTGAACTGGGACGGCTTGATTTCCACTTCAAGTAATTGGCCGGCCTTAACCGCATTGGCAAAGGCAAACTGATAATTACTGAAATGAAGGCCATGTTGAACGAGCAAATCCTGTTCGTTCGCCAGTCGCCGAAACCGGCTTATCTTGTCTTCGACCAACGATTCCAGCTGAAACCCCAAGGTAATGGGCCCCTGAAAAGGATTGTCCTTTATTTTGTGCCAATGCTTACTGTCATGGAACAGGTTGAAATCGTCAGTGGAATTTCGCGCCACATCAATGTGTAGCTGGGTAAAAACATCCGCACTGATCTCATACATGGTCAAGCCCTCTGCTAATCAAGTTAATCGAGAAGTCTTTTTACCATCGCCGACCCCATAGCGTCGAAAAAGCACAGGCTTGGAGCCACAGCTGTTTAAAACTTGTGCGTTGTAAACCGTAAAATCTGTGGATAACAACCCAATAAAAATCACTGCACCCGTTATCCACAACCGCCTCACAGCTCTAGGTCAGCACGACCCACAGATTTGATTAAGTTATAACATAATGTAATTAATAGTAAAAAATAGGTTTTCCACAGATATCGACTACGCTAGTAGTAATAATAAATTAAAAAATATATAAGATTGTTATTACTAGCCGAAGCTTGAGGCAAAAAAAAGCCCGCCGTAGCGGGCTTGAACATCAAATCATTGGCTTTCGTCACCGATCTGCATCTGTTCCGTAAAACTTTTGGGCAGTTTTTTCTTGACCTTGACACCCAATTCTTCAAAAGCACTGGCCTGGCGTAACAGATTACCGCTGCCTGTGGTCAGTTTGTTCACAATACCCTCATAGGTTTTATGCACTGTGTTCAATTGATTACCAAGCTTTTCGATGTCTTCGACAAAGCCCCGGATCTTGTCGTACAAGGTGCCGGCCTTATCGGCTATCAGTCTGGCATTTTCGTTTTGCTGTTCGTAACGCCAGATGTTTTGTATCGTACGCAGCGTGGCCAGCAGGGTAGAGGGGGTGACGACGACGATCTTGTGTTCGAAAGCATCGCTGAACAATTTATCGTCAGCCTGGAAAGCGGCCATGAATGCGGCTTCGATGGGCATGAACAGCAACACGAAGTCCAACGAACGCAAACCTTTCAGACTGGAATAGTCCTTGTTGCTGAGACCTTTGATATGGTTGCGCACTGCTTCGGTATGCTGTTTCAAGGCCTCGATTCTTTCGGCTTCGTCTTCGGCGGAACAATATCGCTCGTATGCGACCAAGGAAACCTTGGAATCGATGATGACGTCCTTGTTGTCCGGCAAACGCACGATCACGTCGGGCTTGAACAAACGCTTGTCTTCGTCGCGAAAGGCCCCCTGGGTTTCGTATTCTATGCCCTTGCGCAAACCGGACTGCTCCAGCACCTTTTCCAGGATCATCTCGCCCCAATTGCCTTGAGCTTTGTGATCACCTTTCAAGGCACGCGTCAGGTTCAGGGCTTCCTGATTCATTTTTTGCGTATCGCGGCGTAACGAGAGGATTTCTTCCCGTAGCGAAATCCTGTCCTTGGTTTCGTTGTCGTAAACGCTTTCGATGCGGTTCTTGAATTCGCCGAGCTGATCTTTCAATGGTGTCACCAAGGATTCGATACTGACTTTATTGTGTTCGGCGAATTGCTTGCCGCGTTCCTCGAAAATTCGGTGGGCCAGATTTTCGAACTGGATCTTCAGTTGGGCTTCTGCATCTTGCAGCAAACGGATTTTTTCGGCGTTGCTTTTGTGCTGTTCTTGTTGGCGGGCGTTCAGTTCGGCGTTTTCGGTTTTGAGTTGGAGAAGTTGCCGTTGCAGATCTTGCAGCTCGGCTTCTTTTTGATTCAACAAAGCCAGCCTTTCCTCGGCCACTGCCAGTTTGATGCTTTGTTGTTGCAGTTGCTGTTGTTGGGATTCGATTACCTCGGCGAGTGCCCGGCGGCGTTTTGCCGCCCACCAGGCGCTGACGACATAACCGACCACTGCCGCCAGCAACATCGCTAACGGCCATAGCCCTTGTTCCGTCATAGACTTTTGAATACCTCCGCGGCCGCATCCACGGTCGCTTGAATATCGGCGTCGCTGTGCGCGGCCGACACGAAACCGGCTTCGAAGGCCGACGGCGCCAGATAAACCCCTTTATCCAGCATGGCGTGGAAGAAGCGTTTGAAGCGGTCTTGATTGCAGTGCATGACCTGGGCAAAGCGGCTAATCGATTTTTCTTCACTGAAGAACAGACCGAACATACCGCCGACCTGGTTGGTCGTAAATGGGATGCCGGCTTGATCGGCCGCTTGTTGTAAGCCTGTCAACAATTGCGTGGTTTTGGCTGACAACGCTTCGTAAAAACCCGGTGTAGTTATCAATTCCAGAGTTTTCAAACCGGCCGCCATCGCCACCGGACAGCCCGACAGAGTACCGGCTTGATAAACGGGCCCCAACGGCGCCAAGTGTTCCATGATCTTGCGGCTACCGCCGAAGGCGCCGACCGGCAAGCCGCCGCCGATGATTTTGCCCAAGGTAGTCAGATCCGGTTTGACGCCGTACAGACCTTGCGCGCTTTGCAATCCGACCCGGAAGCCGGTCATCACTTCGTCGAAAATCAACACGCTGCCGTGTTGATCGCAGACTTCGCGAAGGGTTTGCAAAAAGTCGGGTTCCGGCGGAATGCAGTTCATGTTGCCGGCCACGGGTTCAACGATGATGCAGGCGATCTTGTCGCCTAATTCGGCGAAAGTACTGCGAACCGCATCGCTATCATTATAAGAAAGCGTGATCGTGTCGGCGGCCAATGCAGCCGGCACGCCCGGCGAACTGGGCACGCCGAAGGTGAGGGCGCCGGAACCGGCCTTGACCAGCAAGGAATCGGAATGGCCGTGGTAACAGCCTTCGAATTTGACGATCTTGTCGCGGCCGGTGTAACCCCGAGCCAAACGTATCGCACTCATCGTGGCTTCGGTGCCGGAGCTGACCATGCGGACCATTTCAACCGATGGCACCAGTTCGCAGACTTTCTGTGCCATCAGGGTTTCGATTTCGGTCGGTGCGCCGAAACTCAAGCCTTTTTCGGCGGTTTGCTTGACGGCCTCGATGACCTCCGGATGGGCATGGCCCAAAATCATCGGGCCCCAGGAACCGACATAATCGATGTAGCGTTTGTTTTCGCTGTCGTAGACATAAGCGCCCTGAGCGCGGTCGAAATAGACCGGCGTGCCGCCGACGCCGCTGAAGGAGCGCACCGGAGAATTGACGCCGCCGGGAATGAATTTTTTGGCTTCAGTGAATAATTCGCTTGCTTGAGTCATAGTTGTAAAAATTTAAGGGCTGAAAAAAAGAAAGGGCACGAAGAGATACTCTCCGTACCCTTGTATTCGATGGGAAAAATCAATGTTTACCGAAAAGTTGCGGCCCCTTGGGTTGCTGCTTGTTTTGCAAACAAAAGTAAGCCGCCGCGTCGAATTTGATTTCCAGGGAATGGGCGCTTTGACGCTCTTTCAAGAATTTCTTTGCCTCGTCCGCGGATAAATCTTTCATCAGATATTTGGCGATGCACATGCAATCTTTGTCCAAACGCGCTTTATCCACATCGGGATTGTTCGATCCTTTTAGTTCGCGTGTCACACATTGATCGGCAAACTCGTGCTCGAACTGATGTTTGACTACATCGGTGACTACTTCGTCGTGGGAATGATCGAACGGATTATGCGCGGGTTTATTATCCGCTTTGGCGGAAGACGATGCGGACGCCGCCGCAGGTTTTTCTTGCGTGGATTGCTCGTCGGAACAGGCGGTTAAGAATGTGACTATGCTCAGGCTAGTCATCACAACAAAAAGAGCGGACTTTATTTTCATAAGATTCAAGAATTAATAATGTTAATTGAGTAAGTCTTGCAGCAGCGGTGTCAATAACTGTTGCTGGGTGGATTGCAATAAGCGGTTGGCGATGATGATGCTTTTCAACTGACTCAAGGCCAGATTGAAATCATCGTTGACCACCAGATAATCGAACTCAGGGTAATGACTCATTTCAGTGACCGCGTCGCGCATGCGGCGGGCAATCACTTCGTCGTTATCCTGGCCACGATTTTTCAGTCGTTGTTTCAGGATGTCTATCGATGGCGGCAAAATGAATATGGAGATGCTGTCCGGCAACATTTTTCTGACTTGTTGCGCGCCTTGCCAGTCGATTTCCAGAATCACGTCCAGGCCTTGCGCCAGATTATCCTCGACGGTTTTTTGCGCGGTACCGTAAAAATTGTCGAATACCTGCGCATGTTCCAGGAAAGCCTGGTTTTCTATCATGGTTTTGAATTCGTCCACCGATACGAAAAAGTAATCGCTGCCATGGACTTCTCCGCTGCGCATGCCACGGGTGGTATGCGAAACCGAAACCACCAGTTTATCCACCTCGTTCCGGAGTTGTTTCACTAGACTGGTTTTGCCGGCGCCGGAGGGCGCGGAGACGATGTAAAGTTTGCCTGTAATCATTTGAATTTGCTTGTGCCCGAGGGAGGGTAAAGGTTAAATCGGTGCGGCCGTCATTTTTTTCTGTTCCCGCTTAAGAGTCAAGCCAAAAAAAGGCGCTGTGGTATCATGAACGGCCTTTCCAACTCCATCTACGAATGCCG